>CAYVLO010000205.1:0-6111 GCA_964452125.1 uncultured Anaerolineaceae bacterium
TCGCACCGCCAGCACACCTGCCGGTCTTCCGGGTTGTAGACACCGCAGTTGGGACAATCCATCTAGCTATTCCCGCTGCCACCTCAGGATGGGCTGTCGCGCCGCCCGCACTTCGTCCAGGCGACGCACCGGGGCCGAGTGAGGCGCCTCGTGGAGCACCTCAGGATCGGTCAGGGCCTCGTCACGAATCGCCCGCAGGGCGTCGGCAAAGGCGTCCAGGGTCTCCTTGCTCTCGGTTTCAGTGGGCTCGATCATCAGCGCCTCGGGCACGATGAGTGGGAAATAGTTCGTCGGCGGGTGGAAGCCGTAATCGATCAACCGCTTGGCAATGTCCAGGGCATGGACGTCGGGCGCTTCGGAAATGATGCCCATGGCCACAAACTCGTGCATGTGGGTGCGTTCGTGGGAAATCGGCAGGACTCCCTTGAGCTGACTTTTCAGGTAATTGGCGTTCAACACGGCCATCTGACTGGCTTCGCGCAGGCCTTCGCCGCCCAACATGCGGATGTAGGTGTAGGCGCGCAGCAATACGCCAAAGTTACCATAGAACGACCGCACCCGCCCGATGGTCTTTTCGGGCACCGCCAGATGGAAGCACAGCGTCTCTTCTTCCTCGTGTCCATGCTCATCGGGGGAGCAGCAGGCGTCGCACCGGCAAGCGCTGCCCTTGCGCAGTTCGACGATGGGACCCGGCAGGAAGGGCGCCAGCTTTTCGCAGACGGCCACCGGACCGGCGCCGGGTCCACCCCCGCCGTGGGGCGTGGAGAAGGTCTTGTGCAGGTTAAAGTGCATGACGTCAAAGCCCATTTCGCCTGGCTTGACGATGCCCATGATGGCGTTCAGGTTGGCCCCATCGCCATATACCAACCCTCCACAGCCGTGGATCATGTCCAGGATTTCGAGGACGTGCTCTTCGAACAGGCCAAGGGTATTGGGATTGGTCAGCATCAGGCCGCAGACGGTGTCGTCGCACACGGAGCGCAACGCGTCGAGATCGACGTTGCCCCGCTCATCGGAGGGGACCTGGACCACTTCGAGGCCGCTCATGGCCGTGGTGGCGGGGTTGGTGCCGTGGGCGCTATCGGGCACGATGATCCGCGTCCGCTGTGGCTCGCCCCGATCCAGGTGGTAGGCGCGCATCATCAGCACGCCGGTCAGCTCGCCCTGGGCGCCGGCGGCCGGCTGCAAGGTCACCCCGGCAAAGCCGCTGATCTCTTTGAGCGCCTCCTGGAGCTGGTACAGAACCATCAGGTTCCCCTGCACCGAGTACACGTCCTGATAGGGATGGGTGAGCACAAACCCGGGCAGCCGGGCAGCCGCCTCGTTCAGCTTGGGATTGTACTTCATGGTGCACGATCCCAGGGGATAAAAACCCACATCGATGGCCCAGTTGAGTTGGCTGAGTCGCACATAATGGCGCATCAGGGTCAGCTCGTCCACCTCGGGCAGATCGACTTGCTCGCGCAGCATGGAGGTGGGGGGCAGTTCTGCCTCGGGCACATCCAGGGCCGGCAGGGTCGTGGCCATGCGGCCCGGTTTGCTCAGCTCATTGAGAAGAGGCTCGGCGCCCGCGCAGCGCACACCGAAATCTACTTTCATGGTTTGGGGGGTCATGACGCCACCTCCTGTGCAGCTTCGGCAAGGGCATCCACCAGGGCATCGATCTCTTCGCGGCGAATGACCTCAGTCACGCACAGCAACATGTGATCTTCCAGGTGAGGATAGTCCCACCCCAGATCGTACCCGCCGATGATGCCCCATTCGTCCAGCAGATAGTCGTTGATAGCTTTTACCGGCTGGGGGCAGCGGACGACGAACTCGTTAAAGAAGGGGCCGTCGGCTATCACTTGATACTCTGGCAACTCGCCGATGCGGCTGGCGGCATAATGGGCTTTGTGATAGCAGAGCTCGGCCAGTTTTCGAATGCCGCTCTTGCCCAAGGCCGCCATGTGCACGCTGGCTGCGAGGGCGCACAAGGCCTGGTTGGTGCAGATGTTGGACGTGGCTCGCTCGCGGCGGATGTGCTGTTCGCGGGCGGTCAGGGTCAGCACATAGCCTCGCTTGCCCGCCTCGTCGACGGTCTGGCCCACCAGCCGCCCGGCCATCTTGCGCACGTAGGGCTCGCGGCAAGCGAAAATGCCCAGGTAGGGCCCGCCAAAGTTCAGGCCGTTGCCCAGGGCCTGGCCCTCACCCACGACGATATCGGCGCCATAGTCGCCCGGCGGGCGCAGCAGGCCCAGGCTGATGGGCTGGGCCGCGACCACCAACAACGCCTTGACAGCGTGTACCTTTTCGGCCAATCCCTCCAGGTTTTCGATCTGTCCGAAAAAGTTGGGGTTTTGGACGACAAGACAGATGGTGTCATTATCCAACAGGCCGATGAGATCGGCCAGGGTCGCCGTCGGGTCGTCATCGCCGACGATATTCAGGTCCATGCCCTGCGTGTAGGTGCGCACGACGGCTCGGTATTCGGGATGCACGGCTGGGGATAGGATCACCTTTTTGCGCTTGCCACGGACCACGTTGTAGGCCGTGATCACGGCTTCGGCGGTCGCCGTGGCCCCATCATAGTGAGAGGCGTTGGCCACATCCATCCCTGTGAGGGCGCAGATCATGCTCTGGTATTCAAAGACGCTCTGCAAGGTACCCTGGCTGATTTCGGGCTGGTAGGGGGTATAGGCGGTGTAGAACTCGGAGCGGCTCAGGACCTGATCCACGATGCGCGGCACATAGTGCTGGTAGGCCCCGGCCCCCAAAAAGCAGGCAAAGTGACCGGTGTCCAGGTTCTCTTCGCTGATGGCCTGAAGTCCCGTCAGAATCTCCATTTCGGACAGAGGTTCGGGCAGGTTGAGGCCTGGAAAACGATAGGCCTCTGGCACGCCGTCAAACAGGTCTTCGACCCGGTCGACGCCGATGGCTGCCAGCATCTCGGCCCGGTCCGCCTCGGTGTGCGGAACGTAACTCATAGTCTCCTCCCACAGCGAACGACGTCGGGGGTCAGCGGGCCGGCCCGCACCGAACAGCGGGCCGCCAGACCCCACACGCCGGTCGATTGTTTTGGCGTTAGCTTTCTTGCTCGACCATCGCCTGATAGGCTTGAACATCCATCAGGTCATCGAGTTGCGCGGGAACGGCAATGGCAATACGCGCGAACCAGGCTTCGCCAAAGGGATCTTGGTTGACCAGTTCAGGCGTGTCTTCCAGCGCCTCGTTGATCTCCAGGATCTCGCCATCCACGGGCATGTACACGTCCGAGGCGGCCTTGACCGATTCCACAGTGGCAAAGACGTCGCCCTGTTGGAAGGTGTCGCCCACCTCGGGCAGTTCGACATAGACTACGTCAGAGAGCTGATCTTGGGCAAAGTCGCTGATGCCAATGACGCCCTCATCACCTTCCACCCGAATCCATTCATGCTCTTTGTCATACTTGCAGGTGGGATCGAATTTCATGTTCTTCCTTGAACCTCCCTTTCTTCTGGTTATCATCGACTGCCGGTCTGGGCCGGACAGAAAAGACGATCACTATTGTAGCATCAAATGTCGTGCCTGACAAAGATCCCAGGTCACAGCACACAGCATTCGCGCATCTGGTGAACGGCTAGCCCCAGATCGTCGGCCATCTTGCGGGCCGCACGAGAGGGACTGACCATCACGTTGACCCCTGCCCGAATCGCCAAGGGATCGAGTTCTTCACGGTAGCGTCCCTTGGGCCTCATGCACCCCAGATACAGCGTCGTCTCTGGGAACCGGAGCCGGGCTTCGGCGATCAGATCGACGACGGCAGACACCGGCGGTGGCTGCCGGTCGGCGTATCGTGTGCCGGGGGTGGGGATGAGGACCAGGAGTACCAGCCCATCCACCCCGAGTCTTTGCAGGTGTTCAAAGGCGCGCAGTTCGTGCCCCAGTTCCCCGCCTCTCAGGCCGATGGTGACGTGGGGCAGCGTGCGCGCATGGCGCCGCAGGATCTGGTAGGTTTCAACGTAATCCTCGACCGAGCGATTCAGGCCATAGACCTCGTGGATGGTGGCGTCGTCGCCCACAAAATCAAAAGACACCACATCCACCAAGGGGGCGATGGCTGCCATCTCGGCCTCGCTGACAAAGCCCACGTGCCAGTTCATCGACCGGCCTTGCCGCCAGGCGCGAACCTGATCCGGGTGAGCCAGCACCGGCACCCGCCCCTGGGGATCGCAACCGCCCGAGATCAGGCAACTGGTCGAGCCGTTGGGTTCCACCTCCCAGATCGCTTTCATGCCGGAAAGGTAATGGCCTCCACAGTGCGCGCAGTTCAGGGCGCACTGAAGCCCTGTCAGGCTCAGCACTGCTGTGTCGAGCGGGTAGGACCAGGTAACCTCGTCCCGGAAATTTGCGCGCCGTACGGTCCAGGCGCGCTCCAGTTTTTCGGTGAGTTCGTCCATACATTCAGTATAACAAGGAACGGGCCAGGGTGCAACCTTGCTACCCTTTGAATCGCGCCCGCAGCGCGGCCCGCAACCGCTGCCAGAAGGTTTTGGCCACTTGAGCATCCTCCGCTTGGAGGGGCTTGGCGCTATAGCGGGCCTCGAGAAAGGCATCGGTCAGCCCGCTGAGATCGGGCTCCAGATCGGGGAATTGGAGATCCAGGCTGCGGCGATATTCCAGGGGCGTCTGGTTGGGATTTCGGGCCTGCCCGGCCTGGGCTGCGCGCCGTACGGTCGACAGGTAGAAGTAGCGGATCTGTTCGCGGGCGGGCAACCGTCCCGGAAAAAGGAATCGGCGGGCTGGAGCCTCCTGGGCAACCGATGCACGCTCCTTGTGCCTCTGCTGGCGGCGACTCTGGATTTCACCGCGCCAATGCCGCCACTGGCGCCATAGGTCTCGCAACCAGGCCAGAATCCGTCCCCACCACGGCATGTCGGCCTCTGTGAGGGGCAGCGCCTCCAATCGATCCTTGAAAAAACGCGCCACGGCATAGGCGGCAATGGCTGCGATTACGACCCAGAAGAGAGCCGAGAGCAGAGTCTCGAGAAAGCCGGAACCCGCGGCCTGGGCTGCGTGCGGGGCCAGCGCGGCATCAGGTGGAAGCGTGGGCGGCGGCGTGGGCGTCTCCATGTTCGGGAAAAGAAAGGTAAAGGGCCAGGAAATCAAAACGAGGAGCGCATAGTACAGAAATGCCAGAATGTTGACCACAATGGACAGCACGCCCAGAAAAGCCTGGAGGGGCCCCATGGAATAGAACGTGGGCAGCCCCACGGAAATCAGCGCCACGAGGACCAAAAAGAGACTGACCCAGAGCAGCCAGCGCCGCACAATGCCCTTCTGAACGGGCAGCCGCTGCATCTGCCAGCGGATCTGCAACGTGCCAAAATGCCCCTGGCCCAGCAATCCGAGCCCCAGCACAAAGTAGATCAGCAGGCCGGTGATGTCCTTGATGGTGGTAATGAAGGGCTCAGAACCCGCCGCCGCATCCACCTTCATACTGATCAAGATATAAGGCACCAGAAAGCCCATACTCGCTCCCAGCGCCATGGTGAAGGCCAGAGACAGTCCAACCACCAACCCCAACTCCGGGATGCCCTGCCAAAGGTAGGCAATAAAACCTGTCAAAACCCCGATCATAACCCCCATGCCAAGGCCAACGCCCAGCTCACGCAGCAGGTGCTTACCGAATTGTTTGGTGTCAATCTGGCCCAACACCTGACCGCGAATGAAGATCGAGGTGGATTGCGCCCCGCTGTTACCGCCCATATCCATCACCACCGGGATGAAGAAAGCCAATGCAACCACTGCTTCTAAAGAATCTTCGAACACGCCGATCACGCCACCGGCTACCAGACTGCCCAACAGGGTAATTAACAAGAAGGGCACCCGCACCCTCCATGCACGCCAGATCGGCCCTCTCACCAGCATCTGCGATTTGGCGGCTTGTTCACCGCCGCTACCCAAAATACCGGCGCTTTTGTAGATATCTTCGGTTGACTCTTCTTCCAACACCGCCATGGCGTCATCAGCGGTGATGACACCCAGCAGTCTGCCGGCCACGTCTAATACCGGCAATGCCATCAGGTCGTAACGGTTGATCAAACGTGCCGCTACTTCCTGATCTTCTTCAGCATGCACCGAAACGATCTG
>CAYVLO010000206.1:0-6089 GCA_964452125.1 uncultured Anaerolineaceae bacterium
GGCGAGCAGCCATTCCGAACACAAACGAGTTGGTTGATTTTATGTCGATGACTAGACGGGCAGACAGGCGAAAACGGAGAATCACAGGGACGCCCGAGCCGGGTAAGGGCGAGGCATGCCTCGCCCCTACAAAAGCGCCTATCACCCCGTCACCCCAGCTCGCGCGGCCATGACAGGGACAGCAGAAAGAACGCCCATGACGGATAACGTCAGGCCTGGAAAAAACCGAATCCTGGTGATCGGCCACGATCGCGTCGACGTCCAAATGGCCGGGCAAGGGGTCCGTTTCTGGGAGCTTGCCCGGGCGCTGAGCCGCGAGTTTTCGGTGACGCTGGCCGTGCCTAACGAGACCTCGCTGGCTGGCGAGGGCTTGGACCTGCTCACCTACCCGCGCAAGGAAGCGACCGAGCTGGAGGACCGGGCGTGTCACGGGGCCGACGTGGTGGTGACCAGTCCCTACCTCTTCCACCAGTTCCCATGGATGCGAGAGTTGCCCATCCCGGTGGTGGCCGACGTCAACGTGCCAGTGGCTGCCGAATCCCTGGCATGGCACACATCTTCGCCACGAGAGCGGCAGCATGAGAGCTATCGCTACTCCTGGCAGGTGACCCAGGCCGTAGCCCAGCACGCCGATTTTCTGATCTGCCCGGGTGAGCGGCAACGGGACTATTGGCTGGGGGTGTTGGCTGCCTACGGGCGATTGCACCCCGATCTGTACGCCCTCGATCCCGAGCTACGCACCCTGATCGACACCGTCCCCTTTGGTTGCCAGCCGACGCCGCCCCAGGGCGCCCCGGCCCTCAAGGGCGTGATCCCCGGCATCGGGACGAAGGATCAGGTCATCCTGTGGGCGGGGGGCATCTGGAACTGGTTCGACCCGATCACCCTCTTGCAAGCCCTGCCCCAGGTGCTGGCGCGCCATCCCCAGGCCCGGTTGGTGTTTCTGGGCGCCGACCACCCCGATTCAGAGCGGATCCCCGAAATGGAACAGGCGCGGCAGGCCCGAGCAATGAGCCGCGAGATGGGCCTGGAGGGTGTTTCGATCTTTTGGGTGCCCTGGGTGGCCTACGAGGAGCGCGGGGCATACCTGCTGGATGCCGACGTAGGAGTTTCGCTCCACAAGCGGGGCATCGAGAGCCGGTTGGCCTTTCGGACGCGGCTGCTGGATTCCATCTGGGCCGGGCTGCCCATGGTGCTGAGCCGGGGCGACGTGCTGGCCCAAGAACTGGAGAAGACAGGGGCGGCACTCACCGTGGAGGCCGGCGCCGTGGAGGCGGTGGCCCAGGCCCTCAACACTCTCCTGGACGATCCAGACACGCGCTCGGTTCGAGCCGCAGCCTTTGATCGCCTGCGGGCTCGGTATGCCTGGGAGCAGGTCACCCGCCCCTTAAAGCAATTCTGCCATGCACCCTACAAAGGACCCAGTCGGCAGGAAGCTCTGGGTTTGTTGCAAGCGCAGGGAGACAAGAGAATCGCCGATCTTGAGAGCGAGAACATGAGACTGACAAATCTGGTGTACGGCTATGAATCCGGTCGTGTGATGCGAATCTTGAGTACCTTTCATCAAATTCGCTCCCGTCTGAAAAGACAGTGACGGGATCTTGGGCGATGTCCTGCGCCGGAGGAGCGGTGCCTCGTCGCCCGATTCACTCAGATTGAGAATGAGACCAAACCAAGAGGGGAAAAAGCAAGCTAATGGCTCGACATCCACTGACACCCGATTTCTCGAATACGCCGGTTTCACCCCTGCGTCCGCGGTATCACTACCAGCCTGCCAGGGAAGGGGGTCAACCGGCTGTGAGCCTGATCGTGCCCTACTATAATACGGGGGAACTGTTTCACGAGACGGCCCGTTCGGTGCTGGGCCAATCGTTGCAACAGTGGGAGATGATCGTCGTCAACGACGGCAGCCAGGATCCGGCGGCGCTCCAGGTGTTGGACGAATACCGCGACGGCGGCCCCCGCATCCGCGTGCTCGATTTGGAGGCCAACCGCGGGCCGTCAACCGCCCGCAACGCCGGATTGGCAGCGGCTCAAGCGGATAAAGTCTTTTTCCTGGATTCCGATGATCTGATCGAGCCCACAGCCCTGGAAAAGATGGCCTGGTGCCTGGATGCCTACCCCGAGTATGCCTTTTGCAAGGGGTTTACTGTCAACTTTGGCGCCCTGCGCGTCATGAGCCAAGCGCGGTTTGAGGATGGCGATCTCTTTCTACGGCGAAACGTGGTCACCATCCTGGCGATGGTGCGCCGCGATGTGGCCCGATCGGTCGGTGGGTTCGACGAGTCGCTGGTTACGGGGTTGGAGGACTGGGACTTTTGGCTGAGATGTGCAGCACAGGGCCATTGGGGCTACACAATCCCAGAACCCTTTGACTGGTATCGCAGACGTACGGGACACACGAACCGCTGGGAGTTGTGGAATGATGAGGGCGCCAAAAAGATCCGCACCGAACTTCGCCAACGGTATCCCGGGCTGTTTTCTGAAGGAGAACCCCGCATCACACTCGCTCCGCCCGCTCCTTTCAGCCCTCTTGTCGAGGAAGCGCCTTTTGAAAATCGGTTGGCCAAAGACAAAAAACGGGTGCTGTTCCTCCTGCCCTGGATGGCCATGGGCGGCGCCGACAAGTTCAACCTGGATGCCATTGGCCAGCTCAAGGAGCGGGGGATCGAGTGTACGATCGCCACGACACTTGCCATCAATTACGCCTGGTACCGGCAGTTTGCCCAACTCACGCCCGACATTTTCATCCTGCCCAATTTCCTCCGGCCCGGCGACTATCCTCGATTTCTCCACTACCTGATCGAATCGCGCGGGATCGACTGGGTGCTGGTCTCCAACAGCGAGATGGGCTACAAGTTGCTGCCCTATCTGCGCTCCCGGTGTCCCGCCGTGACCTTTGTCGATTACAGCCACATGGAAGAGGAATACTGGAACAGCGGCGGCCACCCTCGCTCGGGCGTCGGCTACCAGGAACTGCTGGACCTGAACATCGTCTCCTCGGACCATCTCAAACAGTGGATGGTGCAAAGGGGCGCCAACGTCGACCGGATCGAGGTCTGCACCACCAACGTGGACACGGCCCAGTTCGCGCCCGATCCAGAGACACGCAAGAGGATACGCGCCGAGTTCAAGATTTCGTCCTCTACGCCCGTGATCCTCTACGCCGGACGCCTGTGCGAGCAAAAGCAGCCGCAGATTTTCGCCGCTACCATGCGCGCCTTAAAAGACCGCAAGGTCCATTTCGTGTCGCTGGTGGCCGGAGACGGAGAGGATCGCACCTGGTTGGCCCGCTATTTGCGCACGCACCGGCTGCAAAAGAAGGTGTGGATGCTGGGCGCGGTGGGCCAAGAACGGATGCGGGATCTGTTGGCCGCAGCCGACATCCTCTTTCTGCCCTCCAAGATGGAAGGCGTTTCGCTGCTCATCTACGAGGCCATGTCAACGGGCGTCGTGCCCGTGGGCGCCGACGTAGGCGGTCAAAAGGAACTGGTCACCCCCGACTGCGGCATTCTGATGAAGCCGGGGACCCCGGAGGAACAGGTCGCCTTTTACGCCGACGCCCTGGAGCGCCTTATCAGGCAGCCCGAACTGCGCGCCTCGATGGGAGCCGCGGCAGCGGCGCGGGTCCGCGCCGGGTTCGATCTGAAACAGATGGGCGACCGGCTGGAGGCGCTCTTGCAACAGGCCAGAGAGCGGCACCGCACCGATCCCCAGCCGGCGGTGGGGCTGGGGCTGGGTCGCGAATCAACGATCCAGGCCCTGGAATACCACCGCCTTTCCAGCTCCACATCGGGGCTGGAAAAATATCGAAAAGTGGAGCGGGCCCTGCATGGGTTGATCGGGCGCCTGGCCCCCTGGGTGGGCGGGTTCCGAAGGGTGATGGGCCCCCTGCGCCGCTTCCTGGATCGGCACATCGCCAATCCACTACGCCAGGCCAAGGAAGCCGTCTGGATCACCGGGCATGCCGTCAAGGTTCGGCTCGGGCTCGCGTCCGAGCAAGAAGACTCATAATGACCAGCGATCGCCCCCTGACTTCCATCGTCATCCCCACCCTCAACGCAGGGCCGGACCTGGCCTTGCTGCTGGCCGACCTGAAAGACCAGCATGCGCCCGGGCCCACTGAGATCATTGTCGCCGATTCCCAATCGACCGACGGCAGCCGGGCTGTGGCCCAGGAGGCAGGAGCTCGGGTCCTGACAATCCCCCGAGCGCAATTCAACCATGGCCGAACGCGCAACCAGGCCGTGGCGGCGGCGCAAGGTGAGTTTGTGGCGCTGACGGTGCAGGACGCCCGGCCCACCGATCCCTTCTGGCTGGCTCGCTTGCTGGAGCCCCTCCTGCAAGACCCATCCGTCGCCGGCAGCTATGGGCTCCAGGTGGCGCGGGAAGATTCGGGACTGCTGGCCCGGACCCGAAGCGCCCTATGGTGCCGCGCCCATCGGTCGGCGGCCCTTCAAATGCTGGAAGACCCAGAGAGGTTTGGGGAAATGTCGCCCGAAAGGCGCCTGGATCTGATCCGGTTCGACAACGTCACCTCGTGCGTCCGCAAGAGCGCGTGGCAAGGCACGCCTTTCCCGGAGATAGACTATGCCGAGGATATGGCCTGGGCCCGAGAGATGGTGCTGCAGGGATACAAGCTGGCCCACGCGCCCACGGCCCAGGTCTGGCACAGCCACGAACGGGGCCAGTATTACGAGCTGCGCCGGGCCTACGTCGACGGCGCGGTTCGGGTCAAGCTGGTGGATTGGCCCGCGTCGCCCATGACCGGACGGGAGATGTTCGCTGCCGTGCGACGGTTGGCCTTTTTCCTGACCACGCGGCGGTTCGATTCCTTTACCGATCCAGAGGAAATCCAAGAGTTTCTGCGGGCCGAGCGGTATCATTACCGGGACGAACACCCAACCGAACCGATCCGAATCTATCAGGCGACGTTGGGCTTTGCCGATGCGATGGCCCAGACCGCTCTCCAGATAGGTCCCGCCGAGGGGTTCTCCGAAGGGGCCTGGATCGAGCTGTTCCGCTTTGCGCTGGTGGCGGTCACCGGCCAGGCGCTGGGCGCAGCCTCCACCCGGAACCAGACGTCCGCTGGCGAACGTCTGGCCTGGGGCCTGCTGGATCGACTATTGGCGCGGGGGGTCTAGGCGGGCAGGCGACCGGTTCACACCGCTGCTCGGCGTCCCCGTGTCCGCACGGCCCCGTCTTCGGGGACGCCAGAAAGAACGCCCGCGAGGACGGGGGCTTGGAGCCAACGGAGGGCGCCCAGGGCACCGAATGACAAAAACACTGGTGGAGTATCGTATATGAAATCCCACATTGGCAAATTCTTGACTCGAAATCTGATCGACAACCCGATCCTGATCGCTGGCATCGGTCGCTCCGGCACCTCGGTCCTGCTGACCGCTTTGGGCATGCATCCCAAGATCCTATGTGGATACGGTGAGGCGCCCTTGATGCGCAACTTTGGCGAGCTGGTAGACCGCATCGAATTCTCGGATGCCCGGGAGTACTATACCGAAACGCTGTTTGTACCGAAAAAGTACCTATTCGACCACCTGCGGCGCATCTGTTTCGAATACGTCGTGGGAACGAATTATGGCTGTTTTCGGGCCACCTGGGAGTTCCGCAATCTCGGTTTTTCGATTTTGAAGAGGCAATATTGGTGCGCCAAAGTTCTTCCAAGGGAAAATGAGTATAGGGGACTGCAAAGGCTCTTTCCGGGCCTGAGGACCCTGCACATCTCGCGCAATGGGCTTGACGTCGTCCATTCTCGAACCCGTTTCCAAGGCTTTCGCGATCTGAGCTTTGAGCAGCACTGTCGCACCTGGGCGGAAAGCGTAAAAGACTGTCGTTACCTGGCGACGACCGAGACGGCCCTGGAGGTGCGGCACGAGGAGTTGGTCGCCGACCCCCAGCGGTTCTTTCACACCGTCTTGGCCTTCCTGGGCATGCCCTACCACGACGGGCCGGCCGAGTTTGTGCAGAGCCACCTGATGATCCCCCTGGACAAGCCCAGCGAGGACGGGGTAGACGTCAAGCAGATCCTCGAACAGCGGGATCCGCCCTACACCGACTGGACCGCCGAGCAA
>CAYVLO010000207.1:0-3236 GCA_964452125.1 uncultured Anaerolineaceae bacterium
CGTCCGTGGTGAAGGCGGAACCGAATTCCTTCCAGCCCTTCGCCTGTGATGTCGTCGGCCCATACGTCGGCATCCTGGCTGAGGCCGTAGGTAAAGACCCGGGCTTGGGTCACTTGTTCCATGGCCCGCACCCGCGCATCGTCGGCGTTGAGGATGGCAACCCCTCCATCTGCGGCTGCCGGCAAAGCCCGGGGCAGTTCCGACTTGGCCTGGGCTATGCGTTCGATGGTGCCGAGTCTCTCCATGTGGCTGGGACCGACACTGGTGACCACCCCCACCTGCGGCTGGGCTATGTCGGCCAGGAGGGCGATTTCGCCAAGGTCGTACATCCCCATTTCCAGGACGACGTATTTGTGAGTCGAGGTCAGGCGCAACAGGGTCAATGGCAGGCCAATCTCGTTGTTGTAATTGCCTTCGCTCTTGAGCGTGGGCGCCCGCTTGCTAAGAACCGAGGCGATGACCTCCTTGCTGGTTGTCTTGCCCACACTGCCGGTGATGCCGATGACGCGCACCGAAAACTGGCGACGCCAGTAGGCCGCGGCTTGTTGCAGGGCAGACAGGCTATCAGGCACCCGGATACACAGCGGCAAATGCAGTTGCGAGAAATCTCCATCCACCGCCCATGCCTGCGGTTCGAGCACACAGCCGTCGATGTTGTGGGGCATCTCTTCGGCAATGACAGCCACGGCTCCCTTTTCCAGGGCGTGGCCAATATACTGGTGACCGTCCTGATGTTCACCCCGCAAAGCCACAAAAAGACTGCCCGGAACCACCTGGCGCGAATCGATCACAATCGCACGAATCGCGACACAGAGTGTTGTGTCGCGAGGAACCTGTTGGCCAGTCAACCCGGCAAGGAGTTCAGTGAGTGTGAGCCGATCTTTCGGTTCTGTCATGGTCCCGTCAGTCCTGCCGACATCCGAACATCGTCGGGAGGGATGTGCATATAGACAAAGAGTCGCTCGGCAATCCGCTTGAACGTGGGGGCTGCCGTTTGCGAGCCCCATGGCGACGTCTCGGGTCGGTCCAATTGGACCAGGATAATGAACTGAGGATCATCCGCAGGCGCAAATCCGACAAACGAGGCGATGGTGTCGGTGGGGTGATAGCCATAGGCGGTTGGGATCTCTGCCGTGCCCGTCTTGCCGGCCACGCGGTACCCCGGCACCTGAGCCTGGGATGCCCAGGTATCCACCACATCGGTGAGGAGGTCGGTCATGACCGCGGCCGTATCCTCCGAGATGGCACGGCGCACAATCAGCGGCTCGC
Source organism: uncultured Anaerolineaceae bacterium (assembly GCA_964452125.1). Taxonomy (GTDB): domain Bacteria; phylum Chloroflexota; class Anaerolineae; order JAAYZQ01; family JAAYZQ01; genus CAZNQW01. The sequence continues at coordinate 1,270 of CAYVLO010000207.1, forward strand.
GCTTGATGATCTGTTCGTCCTCCGTTCCATAGTTCTGGATAAAGGAATCGACCACGTAGGGTTGCATCAGCAACCCGCGGTTGGCGACAGCCGCCGCTGCTGCGACCATCTGGATAGGCGTTACAGCAATGCCCTGGCCAAAGGAATTGGTGCCCAGATCGGAGGGAAACCAGTTGGAATCGCCCGGCAGCTTCATCATGCCTGGGCCTTCGCTGGCCAGATCGACACCGGTCAGTGTCCCAAATCCGAACCGCCGCAAATAGGTGTAAAAGGAGTCTTTCCCCACTGACGTGCTGATGTAGGCTGCCACGGTGTTCAACGATTCGGTCAACCCATCGGCCATGGTGACCAGGCCATGGCCCCGACGATCCGAGTTTCGGATGACGCGTCCGCCCACCTCCATGGCCCCATCGTCGTAAAAGGTGGTGCCGGGGCTGATGGTCCCGGTGTCCAGGCCTGCGCTCCAGGTCACGATCTTGAAGATGGAGCCGGGCTCGAATAGGCTGCTCACCACCGGATCCGACATATCCTCGATGTTGGCATCGCCAAAGTGGTTGGGATCGTAGGTGGGATGGCTCACACTGGCCAACAGGGCGCCCGTTTTGGGGTTCATGATTACAACTGAGCCCCTCTTGGCCCCGTATTCCTCCAGCGCCCATTGGAGCTGTTCGTAGGCGATGAACTGAATATTGCTGTCGATGGTCAGGATCAGGCTGGCGCCCTCGCTGGCGGCCTGTTGGATCTCGGGCGGGAGGGGAATGGGCTGACCGCCGGAATCGTGCTCAAATTCTTCCTTTCCTCTGCTCCCCCTGAGGATCTGGTTGTAATATCCCTCTATGCCGTAAAATCCATCCCCGCTGGCGTTCACAATACCGGTGATGTGGGCCAGCAGTTCGCCGCTAGGGTATACTCGGTTGGTCAGGGGATGGCACACAAGACCAGGATGAGATAGAGCCAGTATTTGTTCGCCCGGTTCCAAAGGAACATATTTGGCAATGGGCAGCCAGTCCTGCCCTTTTTTGCTCAGCTTGGCGTACAGGTCATCCTGGGGTATGCCCAGGATTTCGGACATCTGTACCGAGAGTTCCTGTGGTTTGGCGATCAGATCGGGCGAGGCATTGATCTCCCATTGGGTGGAATTCAGCGCCAGGAAGGAACGGTTGACGTCCAGGATGACGCCGCGCGGCGGCTCGATATTCTTGACCGTGCTGCGCTGTGTATCGGCGGTTTCCTCCAGGTTGCGGTGCATGAGGATCTGGTAGCGGATGAGTTGTGCACCAATCGCCGCGAATCCAATGGCAAGCAGAGCCGCCAGAACAAGGAACCGATTGCGATGTACTTGAGGCATCTCGCCAAAGGCCATAGTATCTCTCACAAACAGAGTCTAGGGAGTTGCTTGTGCCGTGAATAGGGCTGTCAGAGCTTCCGTCGATACGTTCGAAATCGTGCCGCCACTTGGGCCAGTGTCACCATTGAGGCCTTTGTCACTTGTCGTCTGCCAGGTGCTCTCTTGGGCCGGGTTCAGGTCCGCCAACTCGCCTGGGAGGGGAACATATAGGGGGGCGCGGTCGGCAAAACCCATTTCATAGGCGGCAGGCGCCAAAACTGCAGGCGATTCCAGAGTCGAGATTTGCTGTTGAAGGCTGCTCTTGTGGCGAGTGATGGCCTCGAGTTCCTCCGTCTTGATCTGAATCTCTCGCCCGGTCAATGCGATCTCCAGAGTCAGAATCAGGTGCAGCCAGCCGAACAGGATGAACAGCGCGATAAACACGGCAATGACGGCTTGCAGTGATGGAGCATGCACATTGACAATGGCTCGCGGTTGCCTTCGTACATTGGGGAATGCGATGGGCAGTGAGCGGCTGGTCATTGTAACTGGTTTCTCCTTTCTTTCTCGCCTTCATTGCCTATTATAGCACACTATCGATCATTTATCAAGTCTTTAGGTGAAAGATATCGATTGCTTT
>CAYVLO010000207.1:3336-6004 GCA_964452125.1 uncultured Anaerolineaceae bacterium
ATAGCACACTATCGATCATTTATCAAGTCTTTAGGTGAAAGATATCGATTGCTTTAAATTAAAGGTGTTTTCTACTGATTTATAGGAATTTTTGCTCCGATTTGCGATGACCTCGGGCCCACTCTAGCCTTTGCGCTCGGCAATTCGCAGCTTGGCGCTGCGGCTTCGTGGGTTTCGGTCTATCTCTTTGGGCGTAGCCTGTACCGGCTTTCGGGTGACGATTCGCAGGCTTGCCTGATGCCCACATACGCAGATCGGTGCGTCTACCGGACAGATGCAGTCGCGAGCTTCTTGCTGGAAAAACCGCTTGACCAGCCGATCCTCCAGGGAGTGAAACGAGATTACGGCCAGTCGCCCTCCTGGTTTCAACAGGTCTCGCGCCTGGGGCAATGCCTGCTCCAAGGCCTCCAGCTCGCGGTTGGTGGCAATCCGTAGAGCCTGAAAGGTTCGGGTGGCAGGATGGATCTTTTCGCGACGACCTATGGTTCGTTCCACCAACGTTGCCAACTCCTCTGTCGTTTCCATCGGCCGGGCTGCCACGATTGCTTTGGCGATGCGGCGGGAAAAGCGCTCTTCCCCGTAGAGCCACAGGATGCGCGCCAGCTCTTCCACATCCAGGCCGTTTACCAGGTCGGCGGCGGTTTGTCGCTGGCTGGGATCCATCCTCATGTCCAAGGGTCCTTTCTCACGGAAAGAGAACCCCCGCTCCGGATTGTCCAACTGCCTCGACGAAATTCCCAGATCGAGGAGAATTCCGTCCACATTCTCAAAGCCAAGGTCGGCAGCCACCCTGCCCACCTCCGCAAAGCTCGCATTCTGCAAGGTCACCCGGGAGGAAAAGGGCTGCAAAACCTCCCCGGCATAGTGGATCGCCTCAGGATCCGCGTCCAACCCCAGGAGCTGCCCGTTGGGGGCCGAGCGCTCCAAGATGCCCTGGGCATGCCCCCCGGCGCCGACCGTTGCATCGATGCAGCGGCTGCCAGGCTGGAGGTTGAGGCCATCCAATACCTCCTCCAGGAGGACCGGTTCATGCTGTAGGGGCCTTGCCATTTTTTACGGTTCCAGGCCCGAGACTAGATGCCCAGGCTTTCGTAATAGACTGCGCGTTCTTCTGGATCGCTGTGGTTGCTTTCCTGATGCTTCCGCCAGGATTCCGGCTCCCAGATCTCGCAGTAGTTGTTCATGCCGGCGATAACGGCCTGTTTGTCAATACTCGCGTAATCGCGAAGGTAATTCGGGAGGTTGATTCTGCCCTGCCTATCGGGCTCCATATCCGCCGCGCCGCTGAACATCTGTCGGCGGAAATCACGAGCCCGAGCATCGGTCATGGGCAGGTTACTGACTTTGGTGGCCAGGCTCTCAAAATCGTCCTTTGGAAACAGCCACAGGCATGAATCGATGCCTTTGGTAACCACCACACCCGCAGCCAATCGACTCCGGAATTTCGCCGGGATGGTAATCCGCCCCTTTTCGTCGATGGTGTGCTCGAACTCGCCAAGAAACATTCTTCCCCACAGAACATCTGTTCTGGTCGTTTGGGGCGGCTCTTTGACCCACAAAGCCCCATAATTCTCCACTTTCAAGCCATTATACCCCACCCTTTCCCTTTTTGCAAGTGGTAATAGGGGGTTAGCCGCCAAATCGCCGAATTTTTAATGTTGAGATCCGAAAAAAAAGGTTTCTCCCTGGTCTGTTGCTCCTCAAATGCTCAGGCTGCTATTCGATTTGGATCTGCTTGGCAACAATGGTATAATAGCGCCGGACACGGGGAGAGGTAGCATAGTCCGGTCGAATGCGCACGATTGGAAATCGTGTGAGGGTCACACCTCCGCGGGTTCGAATCCCGCCCTCTCCGCCAGAGATCAAGAACGCCGCGGGGAATTTATCCCCGCGGCGTTTCGCGTTCGGGCGGTGACGGCGGCTCGGTTATGCGGTGGGCATCATCGAGCTTGTGCCAGCTTGATCAGCCGGCCGGCCAACATGCCTCCAACCACGGCCAGATCTTCGGTGGGGAGATAGTGTTCCGCGGCGGCATCGAATAGGACGTTTGCGTCGGCGGGGAATTCCTCATCGGCCACGTGCAGCACCACAGCCATCCACATCCGCGGCAGCACACGAAATAGGAACGCGGCGTCTCCAAAGCTCAGGGGCTCGCCGCCCAACTGGCGAGAGGCCTGTTCAAAGGCCTTTCGGTCATGGCCAAAGGCGCGCGCCAGTCGCACGGGAGCCCGGCCGCGAAAGGCCGCTTCATATCCCATCCCCCCGGGCAGGTTGCGAAAGGCGATCCATTTGCTCGCCACGGGTGTGCCGTCGGCGGTGAGCAGGTAGTGCAGCAACACGAGTTGGGTGGCGATATCGGCAGGGCGCCCATCTGCTGCCCGCGTCACAGCTCCGCCCGGCCAATCCACGCGGTAGGCTGCGCCCAAAAAGGGCACGGCAAACTGTCCCTGGTCGTTATCCGCTGCCTCAAAGGAGACGGCAGCCCGGAGCGCTGCCAGTTCGGGGTTGAGTTGGGGAAACTCGATGCGCGCTTTTTCCAGCGCTGGCCCGTACGTCTCTTCGGGTGTTCTTGGCTTTCTTCCCATGTCTCCACCCTCGCCATTTTGATGAACGCATTGTATCATGGGCGCCGAGACCTGTCCAGTCAGCCAGCTGTGCGGTTGTGTAT
>CAYVLO010000208.1:0-5967 GCA_964452125.1 uncultured Anaerolineaceae bacterium
AGGAATGGGCCATGACGTCAACAGTGAGCGATGAGGGCAGTGCATTGCCGCCGGCCTGGATCGAGGTGATCCACGAGACCGATGCCGACGAGGCGATTGCCGCTGCCTATGCGGCCTGTGCTGACTCGGCTACCGGCAAGGTTGCCCATATCATGAAGGTGCACAGCCTGCACCCCCAGTCCATGCTGGACCATCGTGCGCTGTACGAGACGCTGCTTTTTGGCCGCTCGCCACTCAAGCGCTACCAGCGGGAGATGATCGGCACGGTCGTCTCGGCCGCCAACGGCTGCCGCTACTGAATGACCCACCACGGAGAGGCTCTCCGTCGGCTGATCAAGGACGAATCGCTGGTTTTCCAGTTGAAGGAGGACTATACCCGTGCGACCCTGAAGGCGGTGGACCGGGCGATCCTGGACTATGCGGTGAAGCTAACTCGCACCCCGGCCCAGGTCACGCCGGCCGACGTGGAGGCGCTGCGTGAGGCCGGTCTGAGAGATCGGGCCATCCTGGACGTAGCCCAGGTCACGGCTTATTTCAACTTTGTCAACCGCCTGGCTCAAGGGCTGGGAGTGTGCTTGGAAGGCTATTGGACACAGGACGAAACAGCCTGATCATCGGCTGCCAGTTGAAGGGCGTCTGATTTGAGGGGTAAGAAACGGGCGAGCCATGCCGTCCGAAGGGCATGAACAGAACCCGATATGGAGGATGACATGACCGAGTTGGAGAGATTTCGAAAACAGAAGGACAAGTTATTCAAGTCAGACGAGCATTCGCCGCTGTCGAGGGAGCAGAAGCGGGGTTTCAAGGGCCTGGAATACTACCCGGAGAACCCGGCGCTGCGCTTCGATGTCGAGGTTGAGCCCTTTGCCGAGCACGTGCACGTCCAGATGCAGACGAGTACAGGTGAGGTGCAAGAGCACGTCAAGTACGGTACGTTCCGGTTTCAAGTCGACGGTCAGCCGGCCGTGCTGACGGTCTATACGTCCCAGGATGGGGGAGGCTTTGTACCCTTTGCCGATGCCACCAGTGGCACCGAGACTTACGGCGCGGGTCGCTACCTGGAACTGGAGCACCTTGGCGGCCACCGTTTTCACGTGGACTTTAACCTGGCCTACAACCCGTGGTGTGCCTACTCACCCGCTTACAGTTGCCCGATCCCGCCCAAGGAAAACCGGCTCCAGGTGCCTATCCGCGCCGGCGAGAAGGACTTTGAACATGAACAAGCTGAGCCTATATTTCGCAGTTTGAGAATCGCACTTTAAGAACCGAATAGAGAGCAAAAGTGGCGGAATCGCCCCTTTTGTGGCAAAGCTTGCATTTCGTAGCCTTTCCCATGTTGCTGGCGCATCGGTTCGTCACTTTCATGGTACAAAGTTCATAACACGCTCCAGGCACCTCCCAGCAATTCACCTTTTGGCAGTTCGTGAGTACAACTCTGCCCATTTGCTCAGCCCGGATCCGGGCCCCAGGCGCGGTTGGCAACCAAGGGTTGCACGCGATCCCGCGCGAGCCATACCGAGAATTGCTGGCGACCATGGATGGAAAACTACCCGGCTTGCGCCAGAGCGCCGTTCGTGATAGAATGACGACAATCGTAGATAGGAGTTCTAGCCATGAACACGGCCTTTTTCGATCTCGAAACCCAGCACAGCTTTGATCAAGTGGGCGGCCGGCGCAACATCCGAGCTCTCAAGTTGTCGGCGGCCGTGATCTATTCAACCGCCGATAACGCATTTCACCACTATCTGGAAGCCGATGTCGACCAGCTCATCGCCGACCTCCGCAGTGCCGATCTCGTCGTCGGCTTTAACGTAGAGCGCTTTGACTACGAGGTGCTACGCGCCTACACCCTCGACCCGCTCAACGACCTGCCCACCGTCGACATGCTTGAGCAGATCTATCGCAAACTGGGGTTCCGCGTCAGCCTGGATAACCTGGCAGGAGCCACGCTGAACGCCTCCAAATCGGCCGACGGCCTTCAGGCCGTGCGCTGGTATCAAGAGGGACGCCTCCAGGAGATCCTGGACTATTGCCAGCAAGACGTGGAGGTGACGCGCCAGTTGTACGAATATGGCAAACGGAACAAACACCTCAAATACCGCGACCGAAACTACCGAATCCAGATGGTACCCGCAACCTGGTAAGGGATTATGGCGAGGGGATTTGAGCCGGCGTACGTGCAGCTTGGGACCGACGAACTCAGGCGCAGGGTCGCTGAGGCCTATGCCCGCCTGGAGGCCTGCGATCTGTGTCCCCGAGAATGCGGCGTCAACCGGCGGGAGAGCGCCCGCGGGGCGGGCTGCCACACCGGCGAACGGGCTCTGGTCTCGAGCGCCGGGCCCCACTTTGGGGAAGAGGCTCCCCTGGTGGGCAGAGGAGGCTCGGGTACGATATTTTTTACCTGGTGCAACCTGGCCTGTCAGTATTGCCAGAATGCCGACATCAGCCAGTTGGGGCATGGGCAGGAGGTCGAGCCTGAGGAGTTGGCGCAGCTCATGCTGAGCGTCCAGGCCCAAGGCTGCCACAACGTCAATCTGGTGTCGCCCAGCCATGTCGTGCCGCAGATCCTCGCTGCCTTGCTCATCGCCACTGAGGCCGGGTTGCGCCTGCCCCTGGTCTACAACACCGGCGGATACGATTCCCTGAAAACCCTGGCCCTGCTCGATGGTGTGGTCGACATCTATATGCCCGACATGAAATACGCCCAGCCCGAGCCCGCCCTGCGTTATTCCAAGGTCCAGCACTACCCGCAAGTCAATCAGGCCGCCGTTCAGGAGATGCACCGCCAGGTGGGCGATCTGGTCTTGGATGATCGCGGCGTAGCCCAGCGAGGGCTGCTGGTACGGCATCTGGTCTTGCCCGGCGACCTGGCAGGCACGGCCGAGATCGTTCGCTTTTTGCGAGAGAAAATCTCGCCTCACACGTATATCAATGTAATGGACCAGTACCGGCCCTGTTACCGCGCCCATGAACTGCCGCCCCTTAACCGGCGGATCATGGCTGAGGAGTACGCCCGCGCTGCACAACTTGCCCAAGGGGCGGACTTGCGGCTGGACGAGCGTCCGTCCAGGCTGCGTGGATTCTGAAATTTATCCAAAGAGAGGAACCCTTGCTGCGTACCATCTTATCTCGTAAAGAGTCACAGCTTCTCAAGGACGAGCGGACCGAACTGGAACGGCTCCAGGGGACGCTGGCCCGCTTTGAAGCGACGCCCGAGGACCTGAAGGCGCTGCAGAAATCGCTCCACCAGTTGGACGAACTCTTTTTGCTGGTCGTGGTCGGTGAGTTCAACAGCGGCAAGACGGCCTTTATCAATGCCCTGCTCGGGGAGCGATTCTTGCCCGAAGGCGTGACCCCCACCACCGCCCAGATCCACATCCTTCTGCACGGCCAAGTGGCTGAGCGGGAAGTGGAGGAAGAGGGCCTGCTGCGCATCACCTACCCCGCCGATTTCCTGCGCGAGATCAACATTGTCGATACGCCAGGGACCAACGCCATCATTCGCCGCCACGAGCAGTTGACCGCCGAGTTTGTACCCCGCAGCGATCTGGTGCTCTTTGTCACTTCGGCTGACCGGCCCTTTACCGAAAGCGAGCGCGCCTTCTTGGAACGGATCCGCGAATGGGGCAAAAAGGTGATCATCCTGCTCAACAAGATCGATCTCCTCGAGGACGATCAGGTGGACCAGGTCGTCGGTTTCATCGCCCAGAATGCCCAGACGCTCCTGGGTTTCACCCCCGAGATCCTGCCCATCTCGGCGCGGCTGGCCCTCAGGGCCAAACAGTCCGACAACCGCCGCGAGCACAAGGCCCTTTGGGACGCCAGCCGTTTTGAGGACGTCGAAACCTACATCCTCAAGACGCTGGATCAAAAGAGTCGCATCTGGCTCAAGTTGCAGAACCCGTTGGGCGTGGGGGAGCGACTGGCCACCCACTACCTGGAGGCCGTCCAGGATCGGTTGGCGTTGTTGGCCGAGGATACCCAGGCCATTGAGAACATCGAGGGCCAACTGGAGCTGTACCGCAAGGACATGCAGAACGACTTTCGCTATCGCATGGCCGATGTGGAAAAAGTGCTCCTGGCGATGAACAACCGGGGCATGACCTATTTCGACGAGACGCTGCGCCTGGCCCGCGTGTTCGATCTGGTCAACACCCAGCGCATCGAGAACGAGTTTCAGCGCCAGGTGGTGGGCGACACGCCTCACGAAATCGAGGAGGAGGTCAGCTCGCTCATTGACTGGCTGGTGGCCAAAGACCTGCGCCAGTGGCAGGCCACGCTGGAATATCTGGACCGCCACCGGGCCAAGGTCCGCGAACAGGAAGACAAGATCATCGGTCAGGTGGGTGGCACCTTTGAATACAACCGCCGCCAACTCCTGGACTCGGTCGGCCGGGCCGCCAAAGAGGTCGTCCTCAGCTACGACCGCGAAGCCGAGTCTCGCAAACTGGCCCAAGGCGTGCGCGACGCCGTCGCCGGCGCGGCCTTGGCGCAGGTCGGGGCCGTAGGGCTGGGAGCCATTCTGGTGGCAATGCTCCACACCGCTCTAGCCGATGTCACCGGCATCCTGGCTGCCGGCACCCTGGCCATCGTGGGCCTGTTGATCATCCCTGCCAAGCGACGGCGCGCCAAAACTGACCTGAACAACAAACTGGAAGAACTGCGCCGCAGACTCATGTCGGCGATGGGCGAGGAATTTGAACGGGAATTGTCCAACAGCATGCAGCGGCTGCGCGAAGCCATTGCCCCCTATACCCGCTTTGTCCGTACCGAAAAGCAAAAGCTCACCCAGATCGAGGGCGAGCTTGCCGAAATCACGACGACCTTGGGTAAAGTCCGGGCCCAGATCGACGAACTTGCCTCCAAAGACGAACGCTAAGAACCTGAGATACGACGGTCAGTCCACCGGACGCACGTACAGACGTTCCCCGTCGTACAGCGCCCCGTCGAGGTCGACCCGATCGCCCTCGCCATCGAGAACCACAGCCTGGTCATGTTCTACCTGCCAGGCGGCCCGGTAACCGATGGCGTGCCGCACCCTCAGCCCCAGATAGTACCTTCGCGGCTTGCCATTGACATAAACGGTGACACGGGTCGTTGTCTGCGGACTCATTTCTGCACAATGCGCCCTTCCACCTGCGGACGAACCGGAGAGTGGCTGCGGATGTATTCAGCCACCACCCACACCTCATTATCGCCGTAGCCCACGTTCTCTCCCTCCAAAAAGGTCCGAAAGCCATCGCCGCCGGTCGCCAGATAGTCGATGGTAATCACTCGGTAGGTGCGCTGGGGGTCCAACTTCTCGCCCCCCACCCAGGCCTCGAGCACCCGCCTGCCCACAGGCCGCGACATGCTGAATTGATAGGTGACCCCGGCCGTTTGCAGCCCACCGGCCCGGTCGGCCACCGAGTGCTCCAGGATCTCGAGCACCTGGGCGCCCGTCAGGTCCAGAGCCATCAACTGATTGTCAAAGGGTAGCACCTCGTAGAGCTGCCCGAAGGTGATGCTCCCCTTTCGCAACCCGGCGCGGATGCCGCCGTTGTTGTGCCAGGCGATGTCGGCCGGCTGCCCGTCGATCTCGGCTGCCAGCATGGCGTCGACAATGAGGTTGCCCAGGGCAAATTCCCCTTCCCGCTGGGGCTGCAACGTCGTGGCCGATTCGCCGATGGGCAGATTCATCGTCTCCGAAGCCTCGGTCAGGGCATCGTCCACCAGCGCCTTGACCTTTTGGTTCACGGGACTCACGTCGCCGGTAACCTCGACGAGGGCTCCATCGCGCTCATAGTCGGCCACCACGCCCTTGTCCAGGTCCACCGTCAGCCGCAAAACGCCCAGAGCCTGCCCTTTGGCGCCGGCCTGAGCAATGATCGCGCCGTTGACTCGCGAGGGCCATTCGATGAACTTGTGGGTGTGTCCACCCACGATCACATCCAGGCCGTCCACCGCTTTGGCCAGCGCCACGTCGTT
>CAYVLO010000209.1:0-2789 GCA_964452125.1 uncultured Anaerolineaceae bacterium
GACCTTGACTATCATCTCGGCATGGGCATAGATCTCGTCCGGGGTGTCCACCAGCTCGGCGCCCACGGCCTCATAGGCGGCATCTTCGTAGCCACTGCCGAGCCCTGCGCCTCTCTCGAAAAGCACCCTATGGCCGTTCCTCACCAACAGGTCGGCCCCGACGGGCAACATGGCGACTCGGTATTCGTCTGTCTTGATCTCAACCGGCACTCCCACGATCATGACCGTAACACCTCCTTTATCGGCTGCGGCAATTCTGAATCTGAGAGACCTGATGGGTCTAATTTTGACATAAAGACACACAGCGACGAAATCGGGGGCGTTCCCGCAAAGTCTGACCTATGCCAAAGGCAAAATCCGTCAGGTCTGCGCCCAAATTTAGAACTGCCGTCATGGATGCTTTCCGCTCGTATATCAGACGCAACAGTGTCTTGATGTCTGAATTGGGATGGTGCGGACACAACCGCCCTGCCCGCCTACACCAGTATACCGTCAAAGCGCCGGCAAGTCAAACAAACCCGCGGTTGGAACGCAATTCTTTGGGATTCCCGGTAGGAACCTCAACCGTGGCGCCGGGCAAAGCGCGCCATGCGCTCCAACGCCTCTTCGATCTTTTCGTAGGCAGTGGCATAGGAGCAGCGCACATAGCCCGCGCCCGAGGGTCCAAAAAAGTGACCCGGCACGCAAGCCACCCCCTCCTCCATCAACAGGCGCTCCGAGAATTCAGCATCCGTCATGCCGGTGACGGCGATTGAGGGAAAGGCATAGAAGGCGCCCTTGGGCTCAAAGCAGGGGAGCCCCATGCTGTTCAGCCCATCGACGATCAGGCGCCGCCGCCGGTCGTAACGGGTACGCATCTCTTGCACGGCCTCTTCCCCTGATTTTAGGGCCTCTAGCGCGGCAAATTGAGACGGCGTCGGCGCCGACATGATGAGATACTGATGTACCTTGCACATGGCGTCAATCACCTCTGCCGGGGCCGCGGCATACCCCAACCGCCAGCCGGTCATGGCAAAAGCCTTGGAAAAGCCGCCCAACAGCACCGTTCGCTCTCGCATACCGGGCAACGCGGCAAAGCAGGTGTGTTCCACACCATACACCAGCCGGTCATAGATCTCGTCCGAGATCACGAGCAGGTCATGTTTTTCGGCCACTCGGGCAATGTCCATCAGCCGCTCGCGGCTCATGACGGCCCCCGTCGGATTGTTGGGATAGCTGAGCAGCAACGATTTGGTCCGGGGACCGATCGCTGCCTCCAGTTCGGAGGCCAGCAACTGGAAATCGTCGGCCACGTGGGTCCCGACAGTGACCGGGTTGCCCCCTGCCAGAAGGACCGCGGGGATATAGGCCACAAAGCAGGGTTCAGGCACAATCACGGCCTCGCCCGGCTCGACCGTGGCAGCCAGGGTGCAATGGAGCGCTTCCGAAACGCCCACGGTGATCAGCAATTCGGTGTCCGGGTCGTAGCGGATGCCATACAGACCGTGCAGGTAATCGGCCACAGCCGCCCGCAGCTCGTACAGCCCCAAGTTGGACGTGTAGTGGGTCTCGCCCGATTCCAACGAGGCAATGCCCGCTCGCACAATCTGCGGGGGCGTGGCCAGGTCGGGCTCGCCGATCCCCAACGAGATCACGTTGTCCATGGTGGCCGCAATGTCAAAAAAGCTGCTGATATCATAGGGCGGTACGGCGCGGATCTGTTTTGTCACCCATTCTCTCATGGCGGTCTCCCCAACTCCTCCTCAAGGGCTATCCCAAAAGATCATCCAGGGCCGTCTCGGCCTCGCCACCGGCGGGCCGGATCGTCCAGCGATCGATGTTCTCCGCATAGACCAGATCGAATTTCGCGCCTGGGGCCGTCACCACTCGAAAGACAGGCCCCTCGGGAGTGCGCCAACGCCCCTCAATGCGGTCCACCTCGAACCGCCGCCCTCGCCAAACCACCGATCGGGGCTCCTGGGCGTAGGTGTGGCCCGAATAGCACTCGACCCGATCCCGTTCCGATTCAGTCACAGCTCTCGGCCAAGTCCAGCCTGGAGGAATCGCCCACGTTTAGCACGCTGAACCGCCCGCGCACCACGGCGTCCTTGCCGATCAGCGATCGCTCCAGGGTCGTGTCATCGATGTAGGCCCCTTCGTCGATGATCGAATCGCGGATGATGGAACCTACCACGATGCTGTGTTCCGCGACCGTCACGTATGGGCCAATGATCGACCGTTCCACGCGGGCCGTGGGGGCAATATACACCGGCGGCAGGATCAGGCTGCGGTCGGTGACTGCTTCCTGGCCATTATCCCGTCCATGTTCCAGCAGGTAGCGGTTGGTCTTGAGCACATCGGTGGGCGTCCCACAGTCCTCCCACACCGAGACCTCGCGGACGCCGAATCGGGCGCCCTGCTCGATCATGAGGTTATAGGCATCGGCCAGGTAGAACTCGCCCTGGGTCTGCAGATCGCGATCCATCAGCTCCTTGATGGCTTGCAGCAACCAGGCCGCATCGCGGACATAGTAGACGCCGATAACGGCCAGCCGGTTTTCAAAGCCGTCGGGCTTTTCGACCAGCCGGGTCACCAGCTCATCCTCCCCCTGCACGACAACGCCAAATCGCCGAGGGTCCTCGACCTCTTTGACGTACAGGACGCCATCCAGACCGCCTGCCCCCAGCCCGCTCAGGTCGGCGTCAAAGACCGTATCGACAAAGATGATCAGGACCGGCCCGCTCAGGTGCTCCCTCGCCAACCAGATGGCGTGGGCCTGCCCCAGCAGCTCTTTCTGCTCGACAAACCGG
>CAYVLO010000209.1:2889-5958 GCA_964452125.1 uncultured Anaerolineaceae bacterium
CGCCAACCAGATGGCGTGGGCCTGCCCCAGCAGCTCTTTCTGCTCGACAAACCGGGCGGGATAGGCATAGTCGCTTTTGCGATAGTACTCTTCGATCTGCTCGCCCAGCCAACCAACGATAAAGATCAACTCGTCGATTTCCACATCGAGATCGTCGAGTTTGTCCAGAATGTGACCCAGCACAGGCTTGCCCGCCACATTGAGCAGCGGCTTGGGCTTGGACCAGGTGTGGGGGCGCATTCGTTTGCCAAATCCCGCAAGGGGGATGATCACTTTCATGTCGTATATCCTCCTCTATGCCTTTCAGGCAATCTGTGGCCGTCGGGTATGCCAGTCGGTCGCCTGTTCGTAGGCGTGGGCCACCCGCAGGACCATTTCCTCGTCAAAGGCGTTGCCGATGATCTGGAGCCCGATGGGCAGCCCAGCATTGTCAAAGCCGCAGGGCATCGACAGGCCCGGCAAGCCGGCCAACGACGGGCCGAGGGTGAGGACGTCCTGAAGGTACATCTGCAACGGGTCGTCCACCTTTTCGCCCAGGCGAAAGGCTGTTGTCGGGACGGTGGGGGCCGCCAGCACGTCGCACAGCTCCAACGCCCGCTCAAAATCGCGGCGGATCAGGGTGCGCACCTTGCATGCTTTCGAATAGTAGGCATCGTAATACCCGGCCGACAGGGCATAGGTGCCCAGCATGATGCGCCGTTTGACCTCCGGCCCGAACCCCTGGCCCCGCGTCTGGCAATAGGTTTCCCCCAGATCGGCCGAGCGGATCGATAGGCCGTAGCGGATGCCGTCGTAGCGGGCCAGGTTGGCGGAGGCCTCGGCAGGGGCGATCAGGTAATAGACCGGCAGCGCATAGTCGGTGTGGGGTAACGAGACCTCGACGATCTCGGCGCCCAGTTCGGCCAGGGCAGCGATAGCCGCCCGCACGGCCTTCTCCACTTCGGGCTGCATTCCCTCCACGAAATACTCCCGAGGCACGCCGATTCGCAGCCCCTGGACTCCGCCGCCCAGCGCTGCGGCATAATCGGGCACCGGGACGTTGATCGATGTAGAATCACGGGGATCGTAGCCGGAGATGGTACTCAAGAGAAGCGCGGCATCGGTCACGTCCCCGGCCAAACAGCCGATCTGATCCAGCGACGAGGCAAAAGCCACCAACCCCCAGCGGCTCACCCGGCCATAGGTGGGTTTGATGCCCACCACCCCGCAGTAGCTCGCCGGCTGGCGCACACTGCCGCCCGTATCCGAACCCAAGGCGCCCACCGCCAACCCCGCTGCCACTGCCGCCGCGCTGCCGCCGCTGGAACCGCCGGGCACCCGGCTCAGATCCCAGGGGTTGTGGCTGGCGAAATAGGCCGAGTTCTCGGTCGAAGAGCCCATAGCAAATTCGTCGGTGTTGGTCTTGCCCAGGATCACCGCACCGGCTGCCTGGAGTTTCTCGATCACCGTGGCGCTAAAGGGCGGCACATAGTCTTCCAGAATGCGAGAACCGCAGGTGGCAGGCAGGCCCTGCACGCAGATCACGTCCTTGATGGCCAAGGGCACGCCCAAAAGGGGGTGGCTTTCGCCATCTGTCCGGCGCCGATCGGCCTCGGCAGCCTGCTCCAGCGCCCATTCGGGGGCCAGGCACAAATAGGCCTTGACCCGATCGTCCAACCGGACAATGCGGTCCAGCACCGCCTCGGTGAGCGCTACCGAGGTAAGCGCCCCCTGCTGCAACAGCGCCCCGGCCTCATGAATGGCCAACTGGGAGAGATCCGTCATTCTTCGCCCTCCAGGACCACAGGCACCCGGAAGAACCCATCCTCCACATCGGGGGCATTGGCCAGAGCATCCTCCTGGGAGAGCGAGGCGCCAATCGCGTCCTCGCGCATCACATTGCTCAAAGGCAACACACTTGCCGTAAGAGGGATGTCCTCGGTATCCAATTCTTGCAGTCGTTCGGCATGGTCAAGGATGGACGATAATTGGGCCCGGAACAGCTCCTTCTCCCGATCACTCAGGGCCAACCGGGCCAATTGGGCCACATGTTCCACTTGGTCAAGGCTCAGCTTCATAATCAGTTCGCCATCTCCCTGCTTTTTGAAAGGCCGAATAGGGGCCCCGTTGCCTGCCCCCCGGGATGCAGGCTATTATAACACCTATGCCCTGCATCGCCAAAGATGGATGCGAGGCGCACCGGTGCATGGGCGTCTCGAGACGATTCCATTGCGGAAGGTTCTTTTTTGACAAAGGCGGCAGTCTGATGCACAATGGAGCGAGTTGGGTGTTTTCCCCTGGACCGAATCGGACGGAAATTTTCGCCCACGAGATGGAATGGTCCAGGTCCAGTTGCCGAACTCCCAAAAAGACACACACAACCTGCTAAAAGGAGAACCTATGGACTGGATCACCAACCCCGAAATGTGGATCGCCTTTATCACCCTGGTCGCCCTCGAACTGATCCTGGGGGTCGACAACGTCATCTTTATCACGATCTTGGCTGGGAAATTGCCCCACCACCAACAGGGTAAGGCGCGCCGCGCCGGATTGGCCCTGGCGGTGATCTCGCGCGTGTTGTTGCTCCTGTCCCTTTCGTGGATCATGGGCCTGACCCAGCCTCTGTTTCAGATTTTGCAGTTCGAGATCTCGGGGCGCGACATCATCCTGATCGTGGGCGGCCTGTTCCTGGTGGGCAAGGCCACACGCGAGATCCACGACAAAATGGAAGGGGTGGAGGGCCACGCTTCTGCCCAGGTCAAGGCCACCTTTGGCAGCGTCGTTGTCCAGGCCGCTCTGCTCGACATTGTCTTTTCGCTGGATTCAGTCATCACTGCGCTGGGCATGGTCAGCGAAGTGGCGGTGATGATCGCGGCGGTGCTGGTGGCGGCAGCCCTGATGATCGCATTGGCTGGCCCCATCGGCGATTTTGTGGAACAACACCCCACGATCAAAATGCTGGCCCTTTCCTTTTTGCTGCTCATCGGCTTTACCCTGATCGTCGAAGGCCTGCACCAGCATATCCCCAAGGGATACATCTATTTTGCCATGGGGTTCTCGATGTTTGTCGAAGCGCTCAACCTGCGTGTG
>CAYVLO010000210.1:0-5936 GCA_964452125.1 uncultured Anaerolineaceae bacterium
ACACAGGCGATTGTGTACAGATCGGCGATGTTCGATAGAACGCCCCTACTCCACGAGCCAGGACAGCCCCAGCTCCTCCAGTTTTGCCCGCGTGGGGTGGCCTTCGGTATCCCAGCCGCACAGGGCATAGTAGGTCGAGCGAGAAGACTCAAACTCCTCGATTGTGTACCGCAACCCATCGGTGGGCCCGCCTTTTAGCGGCTGGAGCAGCTTGTCGGGCAGGCGGTCATCGGCGCTGGTGAACCCTTCGCGGGCGTTAAAGGCCTGCATCATGTTCGCCGATCGTTCGCCGACCTTGATCAGTTCCCACAGGGAGAAATCCCAGCCGGTGACCGCTCGGATCATCTCGACCAACTGCCCGGGCCCATAGAGCTGGTAGGACGGCCCCCACACGAACATGCAGACGCCGGCGCAGTCCAGAGAGTGGTAGAGCCACTGGGTATAGGCCGTAAAGCGCACCTTTTCGGCGTTCATCACGCCGATGGGCTGGGGATTGAGGAGGCCCAACTCGGAGATGCGGTCGGACAACTCGGTGTAACTGGGATCGTGTTCCACCGTCATGTGGTCGGCCCCGGCGGCGTTGACGGCATAGTGGAGGCCCAGCAGTCGTTTGACGCGGGGCATGTGGGCCGGAAGCGGATTGCCCTTGCACGCCACGGCCAGCGCCTCGGCCTCGGGGCCCAGCTTTTTGGCGGCTTTGGTCATGCCATCGGCCAGAAATTCGCCAAACCCCTCTCGCTTGCCGATCAGTTCGGTCAGCTTGACCATCGCCTCGGCATTCCCCCAGGTCAGTTCCAGCCCGCCGGTATCCTCGGTGGTGATCAACCCGTGCTCAAAGCAGTCCATCGCCCAGGCGATCATCACGCCCGTGGAAATGGTGTCCAGGCCATACATGTTGCACAGTTCGTTGCCCTTGGAAATGGCAGCCAGGTCGTCCACATTGCAGCAGGACCCCAAGGTGGCGACCGTCTCATACTCGGGTCCGCCGTACAGCGGGTCGACCTGGTAGGGCCCCTCGGTGATCTCGACGACCCGCTTGCAGCGGACGATGCAGGCAAAGCAGGTGTCCCTCTCCTTGAGGATGGTCTGGGTCATCACCTGGCCCGATATGGCCTCGTAGCCATCAAAGACGCCCGAGTCAAAGTTGTGGGTAGGCAACCCACCATCGGCTTGCATGTAGGGCACGTCGCCTGCTGTGCCGTCCAGGTGGTAACCATAGACCACCGATTCCTCGAGGTGATCCTTGCCCCACCTGGCCAGTTTTTTGAGCGCCTCTCGATCGGCAATGTCGGGGCTGCCCTTGCCGCGGACGGCAATGGCCTTCAGGTTCTTGGAGCCCATCACGGCGCCCATTCCCGTTCGGCCATTGGCCCGGTTGGCCATGTTGATCACGCAGGCATAGCTCACCTGCTTTTCGCCTGCCGGACCGATCTGCAGGACCTCGACCTTGGTGTCGTCGAGTTCCTGGCGGATGGTCTTTTCGACCTCGCCGGTGACCTTGCCCCAAAGGTGGGACGCATCGCGCAACTCGGCCTTGCCGTCGTGTACCCAAAGGTACACCGGTTTCTCGGCCTTGCCGCGGATGATGAACGCGTCAAAGCCGGCGGCCTTGGCCTGCGCCGGCCAAAAACCACCGGCCTCAGAATCGCCCATTCCCTTGGTCACAGGCGATTTGGCGTTGATCACGACCCGGCTCTGGCCCGAGATCGGCGCGCCGGTGAGCACGCTGAGGGACACAGCCAGCACATTTTCGGGGCCAAGCGGATCGGCCCCAGGCGGAACCTCTTTCAGCAGATAGTAGGTCCCGATCCCTTTCCCGCCCAGGTATGTGCGGTAAAAAACATCGGGCGGCTCTTCTACGGTAATTGTACTGGTCGTCAGATCCACGTGCAGGATCTTGCCATTGTATCCATTGGGCATATTGTCTATCTCCTTGGAATATTGTCAGCCACCGGACGAAACACCAAACCGAAGCGGGTTTCAGGATCCCGGCCGCGGCTTTGCCGGGGCCTTTAGCCGCCGCTGGCCGGCGCAAACACCGACACCGAATCCCCTTCCTCCAGGGTCCGATCCAGGTTGGGTTCAATCACCCCGTTCACGGCGATGGGGAAGGGGCGCGGGAGGCCCAACGCCCCGAACACCTCTCCCAACGTGCTGCCCTCAGGCAGTTCCAGTTCCGTTTTGCCTCCCATTTCGGGGGGAAGCAGGAGCTGGAGCCTGTTGTACAATCGGACCGAAACCCGAATTCCCACGTCAGACGCTCCCCGAAAACGTTCAGCAAGGGCGATAGCGCCCAGGGCCGCGGTCTAGCCGCGTTCCAGGAGCGCTATCGCCTTGCAGAGGGTCAAGCCCGGCCCCGCGAGACGCCAAGCACCGGGTAGATCGGGCTAGAAGCAGCTTTCATAGATGGCGACGTATCCCGCTTTGTTGATGTCGCGGGGGTTCCCTATGGTCTGCGGGTCGTTAAAGGCCAGCTCGGCGAGCATGGGGATGTCTTCCTTCGGGATGCCCATCTCGGGCAGGGTCGGGATGTTGACATCTTCCGTAAGCCGGGCCACGGCTTCGACGGCCAGCTCGGCCGCATCCCACACGCTGAGCCCCCAAGTATTCTCGCCCATGGCCTGGGCGATCCGGGCGTATTTGTACGGCTCGCCCATATAGTTGTAGGCCATGACCGGCGCCAGCAGGGAGGCGGTTAGCTCGCCGTGGGGCAGGTTGTACACGCCACCGGCCGTCTGGCTCATGGCATGGACCGCGCCGGCGCTTTCGGTGCCATAGCTCATGCCGGCGAGCATGGCCGCCATCGACATCTTGTAGCGCGCCTCGATATTGCTCCCCTGGGCATAGGCGAGGCGCAGCCACTGGGCGCAGGTTTCGATGGCCCACAGGGCCACGGCATCGGGCCAGGGCTGGGCATAGCCGCAGGTGTAGCACTCGATGGCGTGGGTCAGGGCGTCCATGCCGGTGCCGGCTGTCACCCGGGGCGGCATGCCGACGGTCAGTTGCGGGTCGATCAGGGCCACATGGGCGGCGATGAGGCCGGTGCCGCCGACGTTGTATTTGATCTTGCGTTTGGGATCGGTGATGACCGCCCACAGGGTCACTTCGCTGCCGGTGCCGGCTGTGGTCGGTACGGCGATCATGGGCGGGATCCGCTTCTTGATCGGCTGGGGATCGGCCCATTCATACTCCAGGATCGAGCCGCCATTTTCCGCCACGACGCCGATGGACTTGGCGGTATCCATGGGGCTGCCGCCGCCAAAGCCGATGAGGCCATCGCAGCCTTCAGCCACATAAACGGCAGCCGCGTCGTCCACGAGCTTGATATCGGGGTTGGGTACCACGCTATCCATGAGGACAAAGTCGACGTTGCCGGCCTTCAGGCTCTTGATGGCCTCGTCCACCAGGCCAGCATTGACCAACCCCTTGTCGGTGACGAGCAGGGGGCGCTTGCTGCCCAGGTCTTTGATCTGGTCAGCCAACAGTTCGATGGCGCCAGGGGCATGCTTGACGACGGTGGGTACTTCGAAGGAACGCAGGTTAATCATTGAGTACTCTCCTTAGCGGGATTCTTGTACGATCAGGTCCTTTGGACCTCTTCGACTTCTTCATACCAGCGCACCCGGGTTCCTACCCGGGCCCGCATCTTCCAGGCCAGGGTTTTTGGTGCGTCGTCCATGGCCTTTTGCAGGCTGATGATCCGCCGTTTGATGGTCTGGATCTCGCTGGCATCCAGACCGATCTCGGCCTCGTCGAGCAAGGTGCGCAGCTTTTGGGCCGTGAGGGAGAGGGTCGTATACAGGCCCCAGTCTTTGGCGCAAAGTCCGGCGATGACGTCCGAATTGATGGTGTCCTTGTCGCTCGGGCCCACCTCGTGATAGAGGAGGAGGGCCAGCAGATCGAGGGCATCCTTGCGGTTGAGCTGCACGATCTGGGCCTTGGAAAGGAACAATTCGGCCAAGGGGATGGTCAGGGGCTCGATGTGCAGCCGGTCGGCCAAAGGCAGGGTGTGGCACATGGTGAAATCGCCGATAAAGATATCGATCTGGCGCCCCCATTGCTCATCGTACCAGAGTTGGCGGCGATCCCCACTCAAGGTGTTAAAGGTCTTGTTGGGGGTATAGCCCATGTCGGGCAAAAAGTCCAGCAGCTCTTTGGCGCCGGCCTTGTTGGTGACAAAGTCAATGTCGGGATATTTCCGCCTCAAAGAGGGATGCATGGGTTGGGGCGACTGGACTTTGATGGCCAACCCTCCCAAAAGGCGCAAGAAAATATCACGGGCCTGCGCCTGGGCTATCAGGCGATGCATCTCTGCTTCGAGTTCTGGTAGTGTGCTCATGCACGATCCTTTCCTACCGCGACTTTTGAGAGGGGCAGAGACGCCTCTGCCCCTCTCGATACGGCTCATGAATCAAGGTTACTCGACCGGAATCTCTTCATAGATCTTGCTGATGTCAATGCCCTGTCGCTTGCGATAGGCTTTAAAGCCGACATAGATCAGCAGAGCCAGCAGGTACATGGACAGCATATAGATGATCGAACTGGTGTTCGATAGGCCGATGCCGTACAAGGCGTTGGGGTCGATGAGCCACTGGTAGAGGAGAAAGAGCAGGAAAGCGGCAAAGATCACCCCCGCGACCGTGATGAGAGGGATGCCGGCGATCTTGTACTTGGCGATGGGCGATGCGTTGTACAGGTCGCGCTTGATATAGGGCAACAGAATGGCGGCAATGGTCGAGCCCAGGTAGGTGACGGCGATGACCAGCGTCGAGCACAGGGTCAGGGTCTGGAAGTCAAAGACATTCCAGGCAAATAGCGCCGATACCAACAGCGAGGGAACCACCATCAGCATGAGGGCATAGATGGGGGTCCGGGTGCGGGGCTCGACCTCGGCCACCTTCTCCGGCAGCAACCGGTCAAAGGCGGCGGCAAAGATGACGCGGGTCGAGCTGAGAAAGACCGTGCCCGACCAACCGAACCACCAGGCGCTCATGGCCAGGATGACGATGAACTGGATGATGCGGCTGGGCGTCATAAAGACGGCCAGCAGGGCGGGATAGGGCCAGATGGGCAGGGGCGGTGTTTGATCCGTGTAGCCCCAGCGAAAGTTCCACCAGGCGCCGTTGGCGTTCATGTACCAATCCCAGGTGATGGTCTTGTTGATGAGCAGGAAAAAGATCGCGCCCAAGACCGTGGTGGCGATGAGGGCCCAGCCCATTCCCCAGAAGTTGCGCTTGAAATCGGTTGCGCCGCGCACCTCACCGTAGAGCGTGGCTCCCCAGTTGGGCCAGAGGTTGAAAAAGACCATGTAGGGGATGGCCAAAAAGACGAGGCCCAGGGTGCCGCCCCACATGGGGTTGATGGCGCCAGCCTCCTGACCCGCTACCTCGGTGGCCGTATAGACGTCGGCGCTGGCGCCAAAGAGGGCCGGGGCTTGTTCTTGCAGTCCTGCCTGGAAGGAAGCCTGGCTGCCAAAGAGCAGGAAGGCAAAGACCACCAGCAGGCCGGCAATGGCGATGTAGAAGCAGTACTTTTGAATACGCGAGTAGGCCTTCATGCCGATGGCGATATAAAAGACGACGATGGCGCACATGATTAGGGCCGAAACAAAATGGCCCAGAGACGTGCCGCTAAACCAGAGAGCAGCGTCGGTGGCGCCGAGGATGCCCAACAGGGGTGTGAAGAACAACTGGCGTAGCATATCGGCATAGAGGGGCACCCACAGCCAGAGGATGAACCACCAGCCGGTGACGGCCAGCACAAAGCCAATGCCGCCACCCAGGATGCGGCTCTGCCAGACGTAATCGCCTCCGGCGCGGGGCATGACGGCGATGAGGGCGGCATAGACCACGATTTCGAACATGATCAACAGGCCGCTGATGAGGAGGGCGGGCAGCATACCGCCCTCAAAATAATACATTTGGCTGAAACTATAG
>CAYVLO010000211.1:0-5901 GCA_964452125.1 uncultured Anaerolineaceae bacterium
CATCAAGTTTTCTCTTAGGAGGAGAACATGTCGAAAAGAATTTCAACGTTACTGGCCGTACTTGTCATCTTGACAATGGTGCTGGCTGCGTGCGGTGCAACGGCTGAACCAGCCAAGCCCACCGCCGCGCCGGCAGAGCCGACAGCAGCGCCCGTAGTGGAAGAGCCTGCGGCAGAGGAGCCTGCGGCAGAGGAGCCTGCGGCAGAGGAGCCTGCGGCAGAGGAACCGGCGGCAGAGGAACCGGCGGTAGAAGAGCCTGCGGCAGCAGAGGATCCAACCACCAAGCCGCTCAAGCTGTATGCTGTTCAGCACGCGTTGTGCGCTTGGGACTCGTTCTGGTGCACGGTAGAAGACGGCCTGAAGACGGCTGGCGCCAACATGGGCGCCGAAGTCACCATCTTGGGGCCTGACAAGTTCGATCTGGAGAAAGTAGCGCAGTTGATCGAGCAGGCCGTTGCCGCCAAGCCCGATGGCCTGGCGGTTACGGTGACCGACGCCGATCTATTCCGCGCGCCGATCCAAAAAGCCCTCGACGCCGGGATCCCTGTGGTGGCCTACAATGCGGGGAACGGGCCGGTGGTGGATGGCATTCCCTACCTGACCTACCTGGGTCAGGATGAGTACCAGGGCGGTTATCAGGCGGGTATGCGCATGGCGGCCGATGGCGGCGCCAAGGGCGTGTGCATCAACCAGCAGGTTGGGCACGCGGGCCTGGACAAGCGCTGCAACGGCTTTGTCGATGCCCTGACCGAGATGGGCATTTCGGCCGAGGTACTGGCCATCAGCGATGATCCGGCCTCTTCGCAGACGGTCATCTCTGACTATTACACCGCCAACCCCGACGCCGATCTGTTCCTGACCTTGGGCCCCAACGGCGCCAACCCCTTCTATGCCTTCTACTCTCAGGCAGGTCTGTCGGCTGATCAGGTCAAGCACGGTACCTTTGACCTGAGCCCCGAGATCAACGAGAATATCAAGAATGGCGTCACCATGTTCGGCATCGACCAGCAACCGTTCCTGCAGGGCTACGGCGCCATCCAGATGCTGGTCATGGTCAATCGCTATGGTATCCTGCCTGCGCTGCCAGTCACGGCTACCGGCCCTGGCTTTATCACGGCCGAGAACGTGGACTTTGAGGTGGATCCGGCGCGGCCCGTGAACGTGTACTTGGTCCAGCACGCCATGTGCGCCTGGGACTCGTTCTGGTGCGTGGTCGAAGCCGGCATCAAGCAGGCTGCTCAGGAGATGAATGTGAACTACACGCTCCTGGGTCCTGACAAGTTCGACCTGGAGAAGGTGGCCCAGTTGATCGAGCAGGCCGTTGCCGCCAAGCCCGATGGCCTGGCAGTCACAGTGACCGACGCCGATCTGTTCCGCGCGCCGATCGAAAAGGCCCTCGACGCCGGGATCCCCGTGGTGGGCTATAACGCGGGGAATGGCCCGGTGGTAGATCAGATCGACTATATGACCTACCTGGGCCAGGACGAGTATCAGGGCGGCTACCTGGGCGGCATGCGCTTGGTGGCCAATGGCGGCACCAAGGGTGTGTGCATCAACCAGCAGGTTGGACACGCGGGCCTGGACCGGCGCTGCAACGGCTTTGTCGACGCGTTGACCGAGAAGGGAATCCCGGCCGAAGTGTTGGCCATCAGCGATGATCCGGCCTCTTCGCAGACGGTCATCTCTGACTACTACACCGCCAATCCCGACGTAGACGTCTTTATGACCCTGGGACCCAATGGCGCCAACCCCTTCTATGCCTTTTACTCTCAGGCGGGTCTGTCGGCTGATCAGGTCAAGCACGGTACCTTTGACCTGAGCCCCGAGATCATCGCCAACATCAAGAGCGGCGTCACCATGTTCGGTATCGACCAGCAGCCGTTCCTGCAAGGCTACGATGCAGTGACCAAGCTGGCGCTCAAGGTTCGCTTTAACATCAGCCCGGCTATGCCGGTGACGGCTACCGGTCCTGGCTTTGTCGACAGCAGCAATGTGGAGGTCGTTGAGGCCCTGGCCGGCAAGTATCGGTAAACGGTTATCACCCAAGGTAGGGGCGGAGCAATGTCCGCCCCTACCTGACCCCTGTCTGTTGAAGCGGAGCAGGAGGTACAGCATCGTGACTCAAATGGCGGCAACGCCCAAACCTGGCTTCCGGCGGTTTTTGGGATCGCCAATTGCTGGTCCCTTGATCACTCTGGTTCTTGTCGTAGTTCTTCTTACCTTGTTTGTGCCCCATGGCAATTTCCTGACGATGCGCACGATTTCAGGCATCGTCAACGCAGCCACGCTGACCGGGATTCTCACCATTGGCGTCACGTTGTTGATGATTTGCGGCGAGTTTGATCTTTCGGTCGGTGCAATCATGGCCATCAGTGCTTTTGTGTACGGCGGCCTTACGATGAACGGCGGCAATGCCCTCCTGGCTGTGGTCTTGGCGTTGGCCGCCGGGGCGCTGTTGGGTATGCTGAACGGAGTCATTCTGATCACGACCGGCATCCCATCCTTTATTGTCACCCTGGGGACGCAATACATCTACCGGGGTGCGCTGTATGTCTTTTCGGGCGGCATCATGCTCCAGACCATTGCCGATTTTCCGGTGTACCAAATTTTCAACGGGCGGCTCCAATGGCTGGCCGATGCCATCCCCAATGCCAACTTTCGCACGTCGCTTTTTTGGCTGCTCGGGATGGTGGCCCTATTTCAGTTCCTGTTGGTGCGCACCCGATTGGGCAACCACATTTTCGCCGTGGGTGGCCTGGCAACCGCGGCCCGCGCCACCGGCGTCAAAGTGAAACGGACGAAACTCATCACCTTTGTCTTTTCCGGGCTATTGGCAGGTCTTGCTGGCATCATGCTCTTCAGTCAGTATAAAACGGCCAAGATCGCCACGGGTGCTGGCGAGGAACTCAACGCCATCGCCGCTGCGGTGGTCGGCGGCACGTTGCTCACCGGTGGATCGGGCAGTGTCGTGGGCGCGTTGTTGGGCATTTTGATCATCAGCATGCTGCGGACGGGTATCATTCTGTTGAATGTGCCCTTTATTCCAGCGGACAATTTCGTGGCGGTGGTTGGCGTCACAATTGTGCTTGCGGCCATTTTCAATGATTGGATTCGTAAAAAAGCTTGAGCAGGGGAGGGATCGGGAACATGGCGGATAATGGCGATCGCACGCCTGTTATCAAAATGGAGAAAATCGTCAAGCGCTTTGGCACCATCACTGCCCTGAGCGATGTAGACTTTGTAGTCAATCAGCAGGAGATAGTGGGGTTGCTTGGCGACAACGGCGCTGGCAAGTCTACATTGATCAAGGTGCTGACGGGGGTACACACGCCTACCAGCGGCAAGATCTACATGGATGGCAACCTGGTCCAGATTCCATCGCCGCGCGAGGCGCGGGCGTTGGGCATTGAAACGTGCTATCAGGACTTGGCTTTGGTACCGCTGATGAGCATTACTCGAAACTTTTTCCTGGGACGCGAGTTGACCAAAAAGCTCGGGCCCATCGAATATCTGGATATGGCCACGATGGACGAACAGGCGCGAGAGGCGCTCAAGGACATCGGGATCCATATTCGCTCACCCAGGGAAAAGGTCGGCAAGCTATCGGGAGGGGAGCGCCAATCGATTGCCATTGGGCGCGCCCGGCATTTTGGCGCTCGGCTGCTGATCCTCGACGAACCTACCTCGGCTCTTTCGGTGGGCGAGACGCACAAAGTGTTGACTTATACCCTCAACGCCAAGGAGCGTGGCCTTTCGGTCATTTTTATCACCCATAATGTGGGCCATGTCTACCAGGTAGCCGATCGCTTTGTCATTATTCGCCGTGGGGAACTGGTGGGTAGCTATGCCAGGGATGAGGTGACAGAGAAGGACATCGCCGACCTGATCACCGGCGAGCGAGAGAAATGATTCGGAAAGGTCCGGCGCCGCGCCCCTTTCGATCGTGGGAAATCGGACGCTGTTGGAGGATGTAATCCTCGTCCAAGAGGATGATCGGGCAGGATGGAACGTTTTGCCATCGCTGTGTGGACTTGGCGTCGTTGGGCTATTGCGTGCCCGTATCCTTTCTCGGGTACGAACCCCTGATCAACCTTTCCTCGCGCATTTTCCATTTGGATGTACCCTGCGGTCAGAGATTCCCCGGGCGTAGGGGTTGAGCGTCCCACCGCGCTATCGGGTTCCGAAGCTGCGATGGGGCGTTGTGGGTTGTGATACTGTCAGATCCCGCCCGATCAATGGAACGGATGCAATCGACAGAATTGAACTAAATTTTGAAGAATATGAGGCATATCCATGGATAATCCTGTTTCCTCCAACCTTGGCGAGACCGCCTACCGACTGGGAGCGTGCACCTGGCCCTTTGGCGACATGACACTGGTCGAGATCGCCCGGCGCCTCAGGGCGCTCGGCTTTGACGGTGTAGAACTCATGGGCGACCTGGAGCGCTACAAACCAAAGGAGGCGGCCCTAATCCTTCAGGATCAGGGGCTCGCCGTCTTTTCCCTCACGCCGGCCGATGCCGACCTGGCCCACCCAGACCCCTCTGTTCGATCCCAGGCCATCGACTATTTCCTGCGACTTTTGGATTTTGCTGCTGGCCTCGATCATCCGTTGGTCTGCTGCCACGGGTTGGTAGGCCGGATTCGGCCGGTGGCGGACCGCAGTCTGGCTGAAGAGCGGGCCGTGTTTGTTGACGCGGTGCGCCAGATCGCCGAGCGGGCGCAGCTCATGGGGTTGCGGCTGGTGATGGAGGTGCTCAATCGCTACGAAGCCCACCTGCTCAACACAGCGGCCGAAGCTGTGCAGTTTGTGGAGGACGTGGCGGCTCTGGGACCCGACAATGTGGGCATCCTGATGGACGCTTATCACATGAACATCGAAGAAGGGGATCCGGCCCAGGCGTTGCGGGCGGCTGGGGGTCATCTGTGGTTGTATCATGTGGCCGACTCGAACCGACAGGCTGTGGGCCGTGGCCATACCGATTTCGCTGCCCAGATGGCGGCTCTATCGGATATCGGCTACAGCGGTCCCATCATTCTGGAGTGCACCCCGCCGGGGCCCGATCCCTTTACGTCGATTAAAGGGCCGGATTCGTTGGAATGGCTCGAGACCTATCTGCGCGAGTCACGGGAGTGGCTGGCGGCGGTCGGTCGTTAGGAAAGGCAAAAGGGATACGTCGGTGGCAACAAAACTACCCGTGGGCGTGATTGGCTTGGGACGGATGGGGCAGATCTATGCCCGGCATCTGGCCCAGTTTTCCAAGGTCGATCTGGTGTGTGTGTCCGATGTCCTTGCCGAGCGGGCCGAGACCTTGGCCGAAGAATTGGACGCTGGTGGTTGGACAACCGACTACCGGGAGCTGTTGGCCGACAAGGCCATTCAGGCTGTGTTCATCACCTCTCCCACCGGCACCCATCGTCAGGTGGTGATCGATGCGGCGGAGGCGGGCAAGGCGATTTTTTGCGAAAAGCCCATCGCCCTGACGCTGGAAGATACCGATCAGATGATCGCCACGTTGGCCAAGACGGGGGTGATGTTTCAGGCTGGCTTTATGCGGCGTTTCGATAGCGGCTACCTGGCGGCCAAGCAGCAGATCGAAGCGGGCGTCATCGGCAAGCCGGTGACCTTCAAGTCGGTTGGCCGCGATCCCTTCTGCCCCGATCTCAACTATGCGCGCGCGGACGTCAGTGGCGGCTTGATCCTGGACATGGCCATTCACGACTTTGACCTGGGACGCTGGTTGATGGCCGACGAGGTCAAGCGCGTCTATACCGAAGGGGGCACGCTGGCCTTCCCCCAACTCAACACTGTGGGCGACATTGACAATGCGGTGGTCAACATGCTCTTTGAGGGAGGCGCTCTGGGCAACGTGGAGGTCAGCCGCAACGCCCTGTACGGATA
>CAYVLO010000212.1:0-3357 GCA_964452125.1 uncultured Anaerolineaceae bacterium
CAACCACTCGGGATCGACGTGCAAAACCTGGCGATCCATGCGGCTCAGGTCCAGGATGTTCTCGACCATCGTTTCCAGGCGCTGCGTCTCTTGCTCGATCGTCCCCAAATAGTGGGGTTGCTTTTCCGGTCGACCCTTGCGGGCCAGCGTTGCGTACAGTTTGATGACCGCCAGGGGAGTGCGCAGCTCGTGGGAGACGTTGGAGACAAAACGCGATTTGAGTTCATCCAATTCCTTGAGTTGGGCGTTTTTCTCCTTCAGCTCCTGCAAGTGCTTGACCCGCTCATCCTCCAGGATCTTGACAGGGGTCACATCTTCCAACAAGGCCACCAAATTGCCCCCAGCATCCTCCGAAACGTTGGCAGGGGCCAGTGAAATGCGAACGTGCCGGGGCTCGCCCGACTTGGCCGGAACGCGAGCATAGATCGTCTGACGCAGCCCTGTAATCGACACTTCTTCCAGCGTGTTCTCGAGGCGCTTTGCGTCCTCGTCCACCAGAAACTCGAAGAGGCTCCGACCCACCAGGCTCCGCCATGGGTGCGAGAGCAACGAGGCCAACGCCGGATTCGAGACCCGGATCTCACCGGTGAACGTCAGAACGCTCATCCCCAGGGGGGAGGACAGGATGACCTGCTCATAGTCGTAATGGCGTTTTTCGGCGCGGGCGGGATACACCCGCTCAACGACGAGAGAAGCCTGACTCGCCAGATGGGTCATCAACCGTAGGGCATCGCGGCCAAAGCCCCGTTTGCGACTGGATTCGGCAACGCCCAACATGCCCACTTCTTCGGCTGAAGCACGAATGGGCATGATCAGGGTCTTCTCAATGCCAAGGGCTGCCATCGCATCCCGGTCGGAGGCTTCTGCATACAGCCAGTCGGATGGCCCTCCACTGGAAAGGCGCCAGCCCCCAAGCGAACCATCGCCCCGTAGCGTCATCTGCCGCAACTCGTTGCGCTTTTCGCCCGAAGCCGCGACGCAATGCAAGCGGTTCGATGATCGAGAGCGCACAAAGGCAAAGGCATGCCGAGCACCAGTCAGCTCGGCCGCTTCCTCTACGATAGGTTCGAGTTCGGACGTAAGATCGAGCGCACGGGGCACGCTATCCAACTGCGGTTCGACCACCCGCCGAAGACGCAGCCGGGTATCGTCCAGGAGCTTGGCCTTGTTAATGACCGCCGCCACCGTGTCCACGACCCGTTGGGCCAGCCACTCGCTATCGTCGTCGAACCAATTTGGCTGCCGGGCTGTCCACTCCAAGAGACCAAAACTCTGGCCATTCACCCGGAAAGGGGCCCCCAACCAGGAGCGGACCTCCTCCTCCCCTGGCACACGCTCCCAGCGACCATCATCTGCCGCGTCATCTACGCGCACCACCCGACCGCTGTCCAGAACAGCGCGACCCGCTCCCATCTGGCTGACGGGAAGCGATAGATCCTTCAGGGGCGCCGGGGCGCCGCTTTTTGCCCGGACCTCCAGATGGTCGCCAAAGAGAAGCATGACCGCTGCCCCATCGCTCGGCACCAAATCACGAGCCTCTTTGAGCAGCAAAGTGAGTGCCTCCAGGAGATCCTCCGCCTGGCTGGTGCACTGGATCAGATCGAGAAGGCGTGCATTGAGATCTTGAGATTTGGGCACAAGGCTCACCACATCTCCCACAAAAAGCCCACGAATTCATGCGTTATAGTCCATATTATACCACAAAACTGCCCAGATGCAATGCAGCATATCTGTTTTTTCCAGAATACCTATGGAGCGTACGATTTTTGCAGAAATCACGCTGGCGGGATCCTCGACCCAGCCAGCTCTCAATTCCAAAATCGCCCCCGAGAACGGAGGCGACGAGCTTTCATTCGGATTGAATGACCGACCTGGCAACAACCCTGTTTCTGTCATAATAACAGATAGCGCAACGGGCAAAACTGTGTTATAATAGTCTAAACCGGAGGAGCGTTGATGCTCATGCTCCATCAACCGCTTGGCGGTGATCGCCCGATCTCCGGCATGTCCTTGCCCCAAGCCGCTTACGGCGGAGTGCGTGCTGCCTCTGGAAGACCTCCGAGTTCTGGGAGAACTCGGAGGTCTGATGCTTTTGGCCGAACCGTAGGATAACAGATAGCGCAACGGGCAAAACTGTGTTATAATAGTCTAAACCGGAAGGAGGAGGCACAGTATGGAAAGCATGATCGTTGCGTGCGTCCAGCCTCGAATGAACATTCCTGCATCCCGTGAGGAATTTGAGTCTCAGGCTCGACGATTTCTTCGCCAGGCCCAGGCCAAGGCGGCACAAGTTACCATTTTCCCCGAACTCACAGGGCTCTTGCTCGCGCCCCCATTGATCTCGGGCGTCAAATTTGGGTTGGTCAAACGAGCTGATCAGGCCAAACAGCCCACGGCTGGTCTCTTTCGTCGCGGGATCGGCAACCTCTCCCAGGCAGCCGTAGCGGCGTTGGGCGGCGGCTTTCGGGGGAGTGTGACTCGCCTGCTCCGCAAGGACAGCGATGCCCTGCGCGATCTGTACCTGGAGGTGTTCGGCGAGCTGGCCCGCGAGTATGGAACGGCGATCGTAGCGGGCAGCCTGTACCTACACGACGCCGAGACCGATAGCCTGCGCAACCGAGCCTATTTCTTCGACGTCGATGGGTCGGTGCTGGGCTACCAGGACAAGCTCAATCTGGCGCCCGACGAGACCGATCTGGCCAGCCCGGGCTCGGATCTGGCCGTGATCCCAACCCGGTTTGGGCGGGTGGGCATCCTCTTTGGGCGCGATGCGCTCTACCCCGAGTTGGCCCGGCTGCTGGCGCTTCAAGGGGCGGACCTCATCGCCGGCATCGCCGCCAGCCCTGGCGCGGCCCAGGCCGACATCATCCGCACTGCCCTGGCGTTGCGCGCCGAAGAGAACCAGGTCTACACCGCCGCCAGCTTTTTGCTGGGCCCCAACTATTTGGGCAAGGATAATCGCGACGACTACTATGGCCGCTCGGTACTCATGAGCCCCATTTCCCTTTCGGAACGAGGGGATGGGATCCTTGCCCAGGCCGGTACAAACCGCACCGAAACACTGATCGCCAGCACCATGGATCTGGAGGCCTTGCTCGAGTTGCGAGCGACCAGCCGGTTCCGGCCCCGCCAGGAGATGAATCTGGGAAGCCTGGGCCCCATGCTGGCCGAAATGTACCAGCGAGGCCTGAGTCTGGAACAGGCCCAGGAACAGGGCATCGCCGGGCCGCTGCCTGTGGCGCCTCTCTTCCCGGCTCTTGAACCTGAGCCTGTCGAACCCGAACCTTACGAACCGGAACCCTTGGAGCCTGAGCTACCCGCTTTCGCGCCCGAGCCCTATGAACCGGAAACGGTGGA
>CAYVLO010000212.1:3457-5870 GCA_964452125.1 uncultured Anaerolineaceae bacterium
ACCCGCTTTCGCGCCCGAGCCCTATGAACCGGAAACGGTGGAACCCGAGCCACCCGCTTTCGCGCCCGAGCCTGCCGAACTCGAGCCTTGTGAACCTGTTCCCTCGACCTTTGCGCCAATAGCTCTTGAAGATTCCGATCTGGAGGAAGACGAGGTTGCGGAAGAGGTGTCCGATTCCATTCGAGACACCCTTTCCCTGTCGGCGTCGGCTACGCTAGACGAGGAATGAGTGGGAACCATGGGCCATATCCTGGGCCTGGTCGGTTCGGCGCGGAGTTGGGGGAACTCGGAGCTGCTCGCGCGCCAGATCCTAAAGGGCGCTCAATCACAAGGGGCCGCCGTCGGCATTGTCCGGCTGACCGACTTGCACCTGGAATCCTGCACGGGCTGCCTGCGCTGCGCCATCGGCGGCGCGCCCTGCCCCATTGAGGACGACATGAAGTGGCTGATCGAGACCGTCGAGGCAGCCGACGGTCTGGTGCTGGCGGCGCCCACCTATTTCCTGGGACCGGCAGCGGTCATCAAGCTGATCCTCGACCGGCTGCTGATGGTCGTCGGGCGCATCGACCGGCCCCTCCCCACCCGTCGCCCGGCCGTCACCGTCGCTTCGGCCGGCCTGGAGGGCTGGCGCGGCGTCACCCTGCCCTACTTGAACGCCCTGGTCGCAGCCTTTGGCTACCAGCCCATCGATGGCCTGGTAGCCATCGCCCCCGGGCCCGGCGAGGTGCTTTTGGATGAACATCTCATGGCCCGAGCCTTGTCCGCCGGGAAGCGCCTGGGCCGCGGCGAGCTTGAGCCGGAGGCTGCGCCCCCCAACGTCTGCCCTGTGTGCCGCAGCGATGCTTTTGTCCTTCAGGGAGCCCGGGCCGTCTGCCCGATCTGCGGTTGCCAGGCGACAATCCAGCAAACGCCCGAGGGGGTGCGCCTCGAATTCCAGCCCGCCCCAGAAGGTGGACAGCGTTGGACGCCCGAGGGACTGCGCACCCACATCGTCGACTGGGTGATGGCCACTGGCCCTCGCTTTCAAGCCCGTCGGGCCGAGATCAAGGCCCGGCGGGAACCATTTCGCGAGGCAGAACTTCCCTGGCTGCGCCCTCCCCGCTGAGGCAAAGGTGTGGGCGGCACCCCATCGAAAGGACCCTGATCAAAGAGCCTGCATTGGACGGGACACCCTACCATGAAGATTCCCACCACTCTGCAATCGCTGATCGCTGCCGCCAGGGCGCCTCTGAACGACTGGCCCTCTCGATACCCTGAACATCGGGCCCTGGGGTACCTGTGCAGTTATGCACCCCAGGAGCTGATCCACGCGGCCGGCTGGACGCCTGTGCGCATCCGCGCCAACCGGGCCTCTCTCCGATACGTCGACGCTCACCTGCAATCCTTCACCTGCGCCCTCTGCCGCAGCGCATTGGACCAGACCCTGGGCAACGAGCTGGATTGGCTGGGGGGAACCCTCTTTAGCCACACCTGCGATGCCATGCAGGCTCTGGCCGACCTGTGGCGGATGCACACCCCCTCCACCCATTTCGTCGACGCCGTCATGCAACCTGTGAACCTGGGCAGTCCGGCGGCTCGGCCCTACCTGGTGGCCGAGCTGGAGCGCGTTCGGCGGCAATTGGGCGCCTTTTCGGGACACCCCATTTCCGACGACGATCTGTGGCCCAGCATCGACCTCTATCGGCAAACAGCCGAGGCGATCAGCCAACTGGGAGACCTGCGTTCCAGGCTGAGTGCGGCCCACTTTTTCGCCGTACTGGATGCCGCCCAGGTGATGCCCCGCGAACAGTTCAACCCTGCCCTGAAAACCCTGTTGGCCGAACTCGAAAGCCAGCCGTCACTGGGCGACGGACCTCGCCTGTACCTGACCGGCGCCGTGCTGGACGAGATTCGGCTGCTGGACCTGATCGATGACGTGGGCGCCCGGGTCGTCGGCGACGATCTATGCAGCGGATCGCGCCACTTTTTCGCCTGCCCATCCACAGACGGGAATCCCCTGGAGGCCCTGGCCGATTGTTACTTGCAGCGGCCGCCCTGCCCCACCAAACTGGCACCGGCGCACGACGCAGCGCGCACTCTGATGGAGCAGGCAAGCCGGGCCGGGGCCGATGGAATCCTATTTGTCCTGGCCAAGTTCTGCGAACCCCATGCCTTTGAGTATGCCCGGATTCTGCCCCAACTCCGGCAGGCCGGCATTCCCTGCCAGTTGCTGGAAATGGAGCATACCCCCAGCCTCGAAGCCCTGCGCACCCGATTGCAGGCCTTTGTGGAAATGCTATGAGCCCGACTTGGGGACCCAGAGCCGACGGGTCCGGCCCTCCACGGGCTGGGGCATGAAACGACCTTTGGCAACTCCGTAGCCTATTGTACGTATAGTAAGCAAATTCGAACGGGGCGAGAATCCCCCGTAAGA
>CAYVLO010000213.1:0-5848 GCA_964452125.1 uncultured Anaerolineaceae bacterium
CAAAATAGACGGCGTTTTGCCTCGGTGGTTTTCTCTCCGACAAGCTGCTAGGGCTTGGATTTGCTGTTGACAGCACTCTGTTTACTCGGTCAGCTCGCGCGGGATCGCTAGATCCCGCGCTTCTTGCGGCGGATCAATCAAAGGTTGCACGCGATCCACAGCAAGCCTCACGTAGGTGAATCTAGACGTAACAAGTCTTGCGGGATGGCCGCCTCGAATTGCGCCTCCCTCCCCCTTGTGCTAGAATGGCGCAACGCAAGGAGACACCCGTATGATCACCATTGCCCTTTCCACAGGCTCGCTGTACACTTATGGGCTGGCCCGCGTCTTTGAGCTCGCTGCCGACACGGGATTTGACGCCATGGAGGTCCTGATTGATCATCGCTGGGACAGCCGGCAGCCAGCCTATCTGCAACGACTCTGCCGGGAGACCGGCCTGCCGATCGCGGTGGTTCACAACCCCTTTGTGCCCTCGGTACCCGGCTGGCCTCACGACTCGCTGGGCCGCTTGCAAGAGACGGCCTCCCTGGCCCGCGAGGTGGGGGCGCCCGTGGCGGTTGCCCATTTGCCGCTGCGAATCCGAGGCGCCCGGGTCGAATTCTTTGGCCTGCGGCGCAGCCTGCTGCTGCCCCTTCCTGGGGGCGGCGACAAGGCCTATCGCGACTTGCTCCTGAACGGGCTGGCGGCTTTTGAGGCGGAGCATGGGATCATGGTTGGCGTGGAGAACATGCCCGCCAAGCAGATCCTGGGTCGACCTGTGGAAATCCACTGGCTCAACAACCTGGATGCCCTGGGACAGATGCCCCACCTGACCCTGGATACGACCCACATGGGCACGTGGGGGATGGATCTCTTGGCCAGCTACGAGCGGCTCAAAGAGCGAATTGTCCACGTGCACCTCTCCAATTTCAATGGTCAGGAACACCAAATGCCCGACGACGGCCACCTGCCGCTGGGCAAGCTACTGACCCGGATGGCACAAGACGGCTATGATCATGCCATCTCCCTCGAACTGGAGCCGAATGCGCTTCACGCCGAGGATGAAGCCCAGGTCCGAGCCCACCTGAGCCGGGCCCTGGCTTTTGTCCGGCAGCACACCGGCTAACCGTCCAGGCCTAAAAGAACCGCTCCCGGCGCGGGCGGGTGCGCCGCTCCCAAAGGAGCAGTGCCCCCACAATCAACAGGCCCCCTCCCAGCGCGGCAACCAGCGCCGTGGGAAAGGCCGGGGGACGGCCGGCATTGACCTCAAAGGCATCCACCCCCCCCGAGACTGAGGCCTGATCGTCGACGGTCAGGCGCAGCACGTGCTGCCCGGCCGTCAGGCCCGAAGCGATGGGGATTCGCGTCTGCCACACCACGACGTCCGAGTTCATATCAAGGTAGGAACGGCCCTGGGTGTCGGTGGGCAAGCCCGAGACGTTGCGTCCATCGAGGGTCACCAGCATGTGCCCAGCCTCGGGATTCTTGCGAGCGATCAGATCGACCGAGTGACCCCGAAACGAAAAGGTCAACGTCGCGCCCGGGGTATCGCTTTCCATCAACCGTCCGCCGCTGGCCTGCTGGGCCACGACGCTATACCAGGTGGGATCGCTGGCAATAGCGGGATGGGTCTCTTCGAAATGTCCCGGCGGCGCCACGAACAACGATGCGGTGGCATCCTGAACCGCATCGTATACCCGACGGGGGGTAAAGTCGATGTCGACCATGCGAAAGTAGTAGGCCGCATCGTCGGTAGAATACTGCTGGCCCGTCTGCCGGAAATACCAGATGGCAAACACCCCGGCCCAAGGCCAATTCTCTTGGGCGTACGCGATCCCGCGCAGTGTGTATTCGGCCTGCTTCTCTTCACTGACCCGCTTCCAGATCAGCGCTGAATCGCCAAAGGACTCGGGCGCGGCATTCCAGCCATACTCGTTGAACCAAATCGCCTTGCCGTCATCGCCATAGCGCTCCATGATCTCTCGCAAAAGCTCCACCCGTCGAAAGTTCAGGACATCGGGAGCGGGTGGGTCTTCGGGCGGCAGATCAAACCCAAAGGAATTGGCTGACAAAATGTCGAAATACCGGCCCGCGCCGGCCCGATACATCGCTTCCAGATAATCCAGGTCGGGCATCGAGCGCCACTTGCCCGGCTCTGGATGGAGTTCGCCCAAGGTGGGCGCCAGGGGCGCCGACAACACGGTGATATTGGGATCGGCCTGTTTGGCCCGCTCGTAGGCGATTTTGAGCATCTGGGTATAGGCCACCGGATCGACGGCCTGCTCGCCCCACTCGGGATAGATATTGGGTTCGTTCCAAATCTGGATATACTGCACCCGGCCCTGAAAATGCTCCACAAAGGCATAGACAAAGTCGCCGTAATCTTCCAGGCGAGTGGGCGGCGTCTCGGCCCGCGTATCGGCCGGCCTGGCCCAGGCCGGGGCCCAATCCAGGCGGGCAATGACCTGCAATCCGTTCTCGCGGTACAGATCGACGATCTGATCGAACTTGATCCAACTGCTTTGGCCGCCCACCGGCTCGACGAACTCGCCCTTACGCTGCGGCTCGATCTCGGCCCAGGCAAACTGTTGTTTGGCCCAACCCAAGCCCGCTTTCCGGGCCATCTCGACCGTGCGCTCTCGCTTCCAGGGTTCCACCTCACGCCCCAGGAAAAAGTTGGCGCCATAGGGATTCACATCCGTGTTTGGAATCGAATGGGCCGGCATCCAGATATCCTGAAGCGATGAACTCATCACCGCGTAGCGAATGAGCACCAAGCCTATCAACCCCACCAGGATAGCCGCCAGCCCAATCAACAATAACCTTCGCCAGCGCACTTCGCGTATCCGCTCGATAGCTCGATTCATACCTTTTACCCGCCCCCTCATTCTCCCAAGGGCAGCACCCGCAGGGTCCACAACGTCAGAAGTCCCCCACCGGGCTGCACCAGATGATGGCGATAGAGCGTGAGGTTCTCCACAGTCTTGGGATCGTACAACCCCACCTTGATCTCGTACACCCAAGGCCTGGCATCGAGCGCCAGGTCGAGGGTGCGCACGTCGCGAACGATCTCACCCGGCTGCCAGGCCGACGTGGACAGTGGCAGATCCGACTGGCCGATCTTGGTGTTCTGCGGGCTCAGAATCTGCACGGTGGCTACATAGTCGGTATCCAGGGTGCGCAGAGCCCGCCAGGCGAGTTCCAGACGGATCTGATCGCCGGGCGCTGCCGCCGTCTTGTCCAGGCTGTAATTCACCAACGCCACCTGGTGACCCCAATCATACGCCAAAGAACGATTCGGGTCAACCTGGACCCTTGGGCCCGGCAATCGCACATGATCGCCCTCCGCCTGGTCTTCCGGGCTGACAATCACCAACCGCTGGCCTCCCCCCCGGTAGAGACCGATGGCGATTTCACCCGGCCCCGAATGGGGCACTGTGTCGGAAACGCGCAAAGGATATCGGTCGCAGAATCGGGCGCCGGCAGGCCACAGCGAGGTGGGAAAATTCCCCAGGCCGTGATACGTGTCCTTTTGGGCGGCAATCAGGTCGTTTTCGACCAGCAACTGGACAAACACCCGATACTCCTCGTTGATGGCCCGATCTCCTTGCCAGCAGGCCGTCACCCAAAGCAGATCGCCTGCACCCACCTCCTCCACATCCGACCTGTAGCCCAGCAGCGTGATCGAATCCTCAAACTGCACCTCCAGGGATTCGGCGATCTCGGCGTCCACCTCCTCGGCCGAGAGCAGGGGCGGCAGGGCATAGGCTGGACCGATGATACAGAGCGGCACATAGACGGCCATCCCGAGCAGGACCCCAACCAAGCCCACCGCCAACCTACGCGGCCTGCCCGGCCAAAGGGCGGCAAGGGCCAACACCCCTCTGGTAAAGAGGACGGACACAGCGCCGATGGCCGGATAGAGGAGACGGCCTTGCGAGCCGGGCGTCAACAGCGTCCAACGAACCAGACTAACGATCATTGCCAGCAGCCAGACCGACAGAAACAGAATGCCCAGGAGCCCCTGCGCGTGACCGCGGCGAAGGGCTCGCACACCATAGAGGCCCAGGCCGACCGCGGCGAGAATCGCCACCAGATCGTATACCCGATACAGCCAGGCCGGCAAGGTCAGGTTGAACCAGCCAAACACGGCCCAGTAAGACCAGCGGATGCCGGAAAACTCGGCCCACACGTCCCGGAGCCCAAACCCCGGCTCGCGCCGCCCGATCACATCCAGCATCGCCCCGATGCCGGTCGGATCGCCATACAACTGCCCATTGCGGATATACCACCAACCACAGATCGACGCGGCCAACAGCAGGGCCGGAACCGCCACGTGGGTCAACAGCCGCCCGCTGCGCTGTCTACAGGCCAGGAGCAGCAGCACCAACGCCGCAAAAGGCCACAGCAGCAGCCCGCTCAACTTGGTCAGAGCTGCCGACCCCAAGAGGAGCCCCAGGAGCAGCGGGTCCCAGCGCCGGGCGCCCCCCTTCCAAATCCGGGCCACAAGCACCAGGGTCCAACTGGAGAGAAAAATGATCAGAGCATCGTTGCTCACCAACGCGCTGGAAAAGAGAAACCCTGGCGTCAGAGCGGTCACCAGCATCGCCCCCAGAGCGATGCTGCCCTCCCCGGGAAACAAGAGGCGAGCCAGAACAAAGGTAGCGTACACCGTCCCGGCTCCCAGCAGAATCGAGATCCCCCGCGCCAGGTGGACGGCGAGAGCGGTGCCCGAATAGGGCCAGCGTTCGTCGTCGGTGTGGACGATATAGTTCTGGTTGTCCGGATACCCCCACGGGACCGGCGCAAAGTGGGGGTTCAAGCGCAAAAAGGCCGCCAGATCGTCGCCGGGAACCCACCGGGTTACGACAGACACCAGGAAATAGTAAAGGGGTGGCTGATTCGCCTCCTGGTGGGCCAGGTGAGGGTATTGCTCGGCCGGTTGGCGCGGCAGGCCCTGGCCCGTGGCGACATGGTGCACATAGGCATAATGAAAGGGCTCATCAAAGCCTTCAAAGATCGGCGTGATCAAGCTGTACGTGACCGCGAGGACCACGAAAAGAGCCAAAACAGCAGCCCCTTGCCACCGTTCTGGAAAGCGGTCAGACAAGCGTCGATTCTTCTCTGGAACCATCATGCGGTCATCGGGTGTCGGGCCGGGCTCCAGTGCAGCGGCCTGGCCCATTATGGGGCAGAGGTCTCCATGGGGAGCCCCGCTCGCTGCCACGCCGCCAGACCGCCCAACAGAGCGCTTGTATTCCCAACTCCCAGATCCATCAGCCTTTGCGCCACACGGGCACTTTGGTTTTCCTGGCCTCAGGTTCAGATCAGAATCCATGCTCTGTCGTCGGGCAATTCGCTCAAGCGCGCCTCGATCTCTTCCTCAGGCATCGACACCGAGCCGGCAGCATGGGACGCCTCGTAGGCGGCCCGGCTGCGCACATCGACCAGCACCGCCTCACCCGCGTCGATTTTGGCGATGGCTTCTTGCAACGAGGTGCGGGGCACGGCCGGGTAAGGGATCGACCGGGTGTCCAAGGCCTGCGCTGTCGCAACGCTTGCCTGGGTCGATGAACCTTGGGTCAGCCGTCGCTCGGCAGTCAAAAGGACACCTACCACCAAAATCACAACGACCCCCACGGCCAACGCCGGCACAGCCCAAGCCGAGGGGTCCTTTCCTCTCTTGGGGGCCACCTTCCTGGAATGCGCGCTCCTTTTGCTCATACGCCTTGCCTCTACCCTGGGAACGGATAACGGTCATTATACAGAAAAGGCGGAAAAAGCACAAGACCCCGGCGCTGCCCATAAAAAAGCGGTGCATTCCAACTTTCTGGGTGAGTTCGTTACGCCCTTTGGGCGGTGAGTAGCC
>CAYVLO010000214.1:0-5809 GCA_964452125.1 uncultured Anaerolineaceae bacterium
AGGGCTATGCCGCCCTGGTTCTAGCCCGCGAGCTGGAGGCTGGGTGGAACCAACGCCTGGCGCAGGCGGCGCATATCCAGGGGCAGATGCGTGACCTGGAACGAACCGTGACCGCGGCGCGCCGCGATCTCGAACTGGCGCTGGGCCGCCTGGAAGAGCGGATGGGCGCCCTGGAACGCCGCGCGGGCCAGGGTTCGCAGCACGAAAGCCAATTGAGCCAGGTGCGCAGCGCCCTCCAGGCCTTGGACGCGCGCCGGCAGGAGCGCGAGGCGGCCCAATCCCAGGTGCAGCGGCTGGCTGAGGAGGGGGCCGCCCTCCGGGTGCGCAACGAGCAGATGCTGGCCGATATGAAGGCGATGCGGGAGCGGATCGATCTGCTCCAGCGCGAGTCGGGGGCCGAGTGTCCCGTCTGTGGTCAGGCCCTGACCGACGAGCACCGCAGGCGCCTGGTCGCCGAGATCGAGGAGGAAGGCCGCGAGCAGGGCGATGCCCATCGGGCCAACACCGCTCGGCAGCGCGAGCTGGCCGACGAGCGGGGGCGGCTGGAGCAGACGATCCAGACCCTGGATCGGGAGCTGCTGGCGCTGCCTGCCCAGCAGCGCCGCGAAGCCCAGTTGGAGCAAGCCCTGGAAGAGGCGCACATGGCAGCCGAGGAACTCGCCTCGGTGCGCTCTGAATGGGCGGCGTTGCAGGAACGGCTTGCTGCCCACGACTATGCGCCGGACGAGCAGGCGGCCCTGACGCAGCGGATGGCCGAATTGGAAGCGCTGGGCTACGATTCGGGACAGCACGAGCAAACGCGGGCCCTCGTTCTTTCTCTGGCCGAATTCGACGAGGCCTATCGGCAGTTGCAGACGGCCCTGGAGCGGACGGATGAGGAGCGCGCCGCCCTGCAAGAACTCCAGGCCCGCCAGATCCGCTGGCAGGAGACCCTGGCCGACGACCGCAACCTGCGCCAAACCCTGGCTGCCGAGGTTGCACGGCTTGACGAGGTCAAGGCTCAGGTCCACACCCAGGCGCAGGAGGTGGAGCGTCTCCAGTCCGAGTCGGCGCGAGCCCGGCAGGTGCTGGGCGGGGCGCAGCAGCGGCTGGACCACTGCCACCGTCTGGCCGAGGAACGAGTGCATCGCGAAAAAAGCCGCCAGGAGCGCAGCGAAGAAAAGGCCATCTTTGAGGAATTGCAGCGGGCCTTTGGCAAAAAAGGGCTGCAAGCCATGATCATCGAGGCGGCGATTCCCGAGATCGAGTACGAGGCCAACCGGCTGCTGGCCCGGATGACCGATGGCCGGATGAACGTCCGCTTTGAGACCCAGCGCGAGACGCTCAAAGGGGACCTGATCGAGACGTTGGATATCAACATCGCCGATGAACTGGGCACGCGGGCCTACGAACTGTTTTCGGGAGGCGAGGCGTTTCGCGTGAATTTCGCCATTCGCATTGCCCTCAGCAAGCTGCTGGCCCATCGCGCCGGCGCTCAGCTTCAGATGCTGGTCATCGACGAGGGCTTTGGCACCCAGGATATTGAGGGCAGGGACCGGCTGGTGGAGGCCATCAACTCCATCCAGGACGATTTTGCGCGCATCTTGGTCATCACCCACATCGAGGAACTCAAGGACGCCTTTCCCGTTCGCATCGAGGTGACCAAGACCGACCAGGGCTCGCAGGTTCGCATCAGCTAGCCGGATCGGCCGGGGCAACTACCCCATCTCTGGTGGGCACGAATCCTACACGCAAGGAGAAAGAGCACATGGCAGGCAACATCGTAGAAACCATCGACGATTGGGTCCGCATCGATCGGGTGCTGGTCAGCGTCTCGGACAAGTCGGGGCTGGACCGCTTGATCCCGGCCCTGCTGGAGAGCAATCCGGGGGTGCATTTCTACTCTACGGGCGGGACCTATCGGGCGTTGGCCGAGATTCTGGGAGGGCAAGCCGCCTCCCACTTGACCCAGGTGTCCGACTATACCGGCCAACCCGAGACCCAGGGCGGATTGGTCAAGACGTTGGATTTCAAAATCTATCTTGGCCTGCTGACCGAGACTTACAACGAGGCCCACCAGGCTGATTTGGCCCGCGCCGGCGCGTCGCCTCTGGATATGGTCGTGGTCAATCTCTACCCCTTTGAGGCGACGGTGGCCCGCGCCGGCGTGACCGTAGAAGAGGCCCGGGCCAACATCGACATCGGCGGGCCGTGCATGCTCCGCGCCGCGGCCAAGAATTACCTGCGGGTAGCCTCGGTGGTCGATCCGGCAGACTATACAGAGTTGGCCGAGTTGCTCAAAGCAAATGACGGACGGCTGAATCTGACCCAGCGGTTCGAGCTGGCGCGCAAGGCCTTTGCCCACACCGCCCGCTACGACGCGGCCATCGCCGCCTACCTGGCGGCCCAAGATCCAGCCCAGGTGCCCGAGACCTACACCCTTGCCGGATAGCCTGGGGACGACCCAGTGACCTTGCTCAACAGGAGGAGCGGATGACCCCAGATCTCAAGCAGGCCTATCACACGGTGATGGACGACCATTTTCCGGAGCGCATGGAGATCGCCTTTGTGTCGGGAGGGGAGCGGACCGTCTTGGTCTATGAAAAGGTCTCCTGGGTGATCGAAGGAGTGCGCAAGGGACTGCGCTACGGCGAGAACCCTGGCCAAGAAGCCGCGTTGTTCAAGCTGGTGAACGGCAACCTCGTCCTGGGCGAGGTAGAGACCATCGCGCCGGGGCGCTACCTGGTCGCCGATATGGAACTGTTGCAATCGGGCAAGCACCCGGGCAAGACCAACCTGACCGACGCCGACAACGCATTGAATATCCTGCGCTATCTCACCGACCGGCCGGCGGTGGCGATCATGAAACACAACAACCCCTCGGGGGTGGCCCTGGCCGATAGCCTGCTCGATGCCTACCTCAAAGCCGACCTGGCCGATCACGTGGCGGCCTTTGGCGGCTGCATCGCCCTCAACCGGGCGGTGGATCGCCCCACCGCCGAGGCCATCTCCGAGCGCTATGCCGAGGTCGTCGTGGCGCCCGAGTACGAAGAGGGCGCGGTCGACATCCTGGCCCGGCGCAAGAACCTGCGCATCTTGCGCATCAGTAACATGGCCCGCCTGGCGACCTATTCGGCCGAGCGGTTTGTCGATTTCAAGAGCCTGATCGATGGCTCGATCATCGCCCAGCTCTCGTTCGTACCCGAGGTTCGGACTGTGGCCGACCTGAAACCGGCCGAGTGCGAATACCAGGGCCAGATCTATCGCTGCCATCGGCAGCCAACGCCCCAAGAGGCCGAAGACCTGCTGTTCGGTTGGCTGGTGGAGGCCGGCGTTACCTCCAACTCGGTCCTGTATGTCAAGGACCTGGTGACGGTGGGCATTGGCGCCGGCGAGCAGGACCGGGTCGGCGTGGCCGAAATCGCCCGAGACAAGGCCTATCGCAAGCTGTCGGATCGCCTGGCCTTTGAGCGCTATGGGCTCAACTATGCCGATCTGACCGACGAGGAGCGGCGGCAAGAGATCGCCGCAGAGGTAGCCGAGCAGCGCGGCGGGTTGATCGGCGCGGCGATGGTCTCCGATGCCTTTTTCCCCTTCCGCGATGGGGTCGACGTGGGCCTGCGCGAAGGCGTGACCGCCGTGGTGCAGCCAGGGGGCTCGCTGAACGATTACCAGGCCATCGAGGCGTGTAACGAGTTTGGGGCCACGATGGTCTTTACCGGGCAGAGGAGCTTTAAACACTGAAGCCAAGTTGCTCAGAAGGAACACGGATGCCTGTCCGGGGTTGCATTCTGAAGGACTTTCCTGGCAGACCAGGCTGTGC
This sequence comes from uncultured Anaerolineaceae bacterium, assembly GCA_964452125.1. Taxonomy (GTDB): domain Bacteria; phylum Chloroflexota; class Anaerolineae; order JAAYZQ01; family JAAYZQ01; genus CAZNQW01. The sequence continues at coordinate 3,803 of CAYVLO010000214.1, forward strand.
TGCGAGGCCCAAACACAGGCAGTGATTCGGCGTTTTTGCAAAGAAATCGGCAGTTTCAAACATTTGCATTGGGGGCTCAATCGCGGTATAATCGATTCAGGTGTTCCGTTTGGCGAGGGTTTCCCGCAGAACTCGCCAGGATCGTGGCTCCCCACCGTTTACGGCACATTCACTCATGATTCTGCGGATGGGGTAGTTGAGTAGTAGGAACCGATGACGAAAAAGAGAACGAGCAGAAAAAAGAGCAGCCGCAAAGACTTGGGCGAGTCCCTTCGTCCCGAGTACCTGGGCATTCTGCTCCTGTTGCTCGCTTTGTTGACCCTCCTCAGCCTGGTGCCCGTCGAGCGGGGCGCGCTGATGGAAGGCTGGATTGGCCTGCTGGAGCTGAGCGTGGGTTGGGGCGTCTGGCTGCTGCCCATCGGCTTTGCCGCCGTGGGCCTGTGGCTGATCTTTGTCGGCCTGGGGCGCGAACTGGAAATCGAGCCGGAAAAGCCCTGGGGCGCGCTGCTGCTGTTTCTCTTTGGCTTGACCCTGCTGCACCTCATCGCCGGCGGCGACGACCTGCGCGCCCTGGCAGCCGAAGGGGACGGCGGAGGGTATCTGGGCTATGCCCTCAGCAACCTGCTCGTGTCGGGGCTGGGAACACCCGCCACAATTCTGGTATTGGTGGCACTGTCCATCATCAGCTTGATCATGGTGCTGGGCATGTCGCTGGGCGAGATGGCCTCGGCCCTGGCCGACCTAGGCCGCCGGATCTTTCGCCGCGATCGCCTGCCCAAGATCAACGTCCATGTGCCTGCGGCGGCCCCTGCACCCCCGCGGCCCTCTGCCGTTCAGGAAACCGCTGCTGCGCCGGAATCCCAGGCTCAGGCGGCCCACCCACAAGCAGTCGCGGCCCCTCGCCCGCGGGGCAGTGTGTTCCCCCGGATCATTGGCGGAGAGCAGACCTGGCATCTGCCACCCATCGCCGAGATCCTGGCGGTATCTTCGGAGCAGGAGTTGAGCCAAAGCGAGATCCGGGAGCGGGTCCGCATCATTGAGGATACCCTCTCCAGCTTTGGCGTTCCGGCCAAAGTGATCGAGGTCAATCAGGGACCCAGCGTCACCCAATTTGGGGTAGAGCCGGGCTATATCGAGCGGCGCGAGTCCAATGGCCGCACCAAGCGGGCCAAAATCAAGGTCAGCAAGATCTCGAATCTGGCCAACGACCTGGCCTTGGCCCTGGCTGCGTCGCCCATCCGCATTGAGGCGCCGGTACCGGGACGCTCTATCGTCGGCATCGAAGTGCCCAATTCGGAAATTGCCGTCGTCGCCCTGCGGACCGTCCTGGAAAGCGAGTCGTTTCGCTCGATCAAGGGGCCGTTGCCCATCGCCCTGGGCCAAGACGTGGCTGGAAACCCCCTGGCTACCGACCTGACGGCGATGCCCCACTTGCTGATCGCCGGCGCCACGGGCTCGGGCAAGAGCGTGTGCATCAACTCGATCATTGCCTCTTTGCTCTGCACCAAGACGCCCGACGAGGTGCAGTTCATCATGATCGACCCCAAAATGGTGGAACTGACGACCTTTAACGGAGTCCCTCACCTGCGGGCCCCGGTCGTCATCGAACTGGAGCGGGTGGTGGGGGTGTTGAACTGGGCCACGAGAGAGATGGACACCCGCTACAAAGCCTTCAACCGGGCCAACGCCCGCAATATCGAGGCCTACAACCAGATGCTGGTGGCCAAGGGAGAAAAGGCGCTGCCCTATGTGGTGGTGGTTATCGACGAGTTGGCCGACCTGATGATGATCGCGCCCGATGAGGTAGAGCGCGCCATCTGCCGCATTGCCCAGATGGCCCGCGCCACCGGCATCCACCTGGTCATTGCCACCCAGCGCCCCAGCGTCGATGTGGTCACGGGGCTGATCAAGGCCAACTTTCCGGCAAGGATCAGCTTTGCCGTCACCAGCCAGACCGATTCACGGGTGATCATCGATTCGGTGGGCGCCGACAAGTTGCTGGGACGG
>CAYVLO010000215.1:0-5795 GCA_964452125.1 uncultured Anaerolineaceae bacterium
ATATCTTGGTGACGGTCAGCGACTCTTCAAAGGCCATGCGCGGCAGAATCGAGGGCACCGCCCGCGCCAGCAGCGTCTTGCCCGAGCCAGGCGGCCCGGTCATCAGCGAGTTGTGGGCTCCCGCCGCAGCGACCTCCAGGGCGCGTTTGACGTGCTCCTGCCCCTTGACGTCGCGGAAATCGACCGGGTAGACGGGGGCGTCGTCCTCCAGGCCCGTGGGCTCGTAGGGCGGAATGGGCGCATAGCCGTGCAGGTGGCCCACCAGGCTAGCCAGGCTGGCGACGGGGATGACCTCCAGCCCTTCCACCAGACCGGCTTCGGCGGCGTTGGCCTCGGGCACATAGAGGGTGTGCAGGCCCTGCTCCCGGGCGCCGACGGCCATGGGCAGCACCCCGGTGACGCCCCGCACGTGACCGTCCAGCGAGAGTTCGCCGATCAGCCCGGCTTCGGCCAGATCGGCGCCCACCTGTTCCGAGGCCACGAGGATGCCCACAGCCATGGGCAGATCGTAGGCGGGCCCCTCTTTGCGCAGGTCGGCCGGCGCCAGGTTCACCGTCAACCGGGCCCGCGGGTAGACCAGTCCCGAGTTGGTGATGGCTGCCCGCACGCGCTCGGCCGATTCGCGCACGGCGGCGTCGGGCAGTCCCACGATGGTTTGAGAAGGCAGGCCGCGGCTGATGTCTACTTCTACGTCGACTCGGGTGCTATCGAGGCCGATAAGGGCAAAGCTGGTGACTTGGGCTAACATGCGCGACTCCGACATTCCTTGTCTGGGGTTGAGATCCAGGCCAATATCTGCCATGAACTACCGAGAATCCCGCCGTTCGCCCGTCATTATACTTGAGATGCAGCCAAATGTCCAGCGGTTTTGCCAGCGGGGTCAGCAATTCTCGGTATGGCCCGCGCGAGCCATTGGAGTGCGGTCCCTGCCCTGGCAGAGCCTTTGGCGCGGCGGATAATGCGTGAACATAGCTCACGGCGTGAACTAGGCGCCGTTCGAATAAAGGCCCCTGAGGCGGGTATACACCTCCTCGGAATTTTCGATGGTCTGGGGCATCAGGCGCTGCTCCACGGGGTACGCGATAAAGGGCCAATCTTGGGCGCCCCCCAGGCCTCCATGAGTCGACACCTGGTCTTCGAACGAGACCACCCGGTCGCCAGCCCAAGCCCCCAGCAGGACCAGATCGCCGGCGTGGGGAAAGCGAACCACCCGCGCCACCTGCTCCGTCGCCCAGTCGGGATAGGAGAGCCAGTTCAAGGGGTGGCTGCCCTCCTGATGCTTACCCTCGGGGCCTACCCACAACGTCCCCTTCTTGCCGAGGATCACCACCCCGTCGCCCTCCCGGCCCGCCACCAGGCCAATGCCCTCGTGGGCCACCAGCGCGTCTAGCAGCGAGGGGTACAAAAGCGCGATCTCGCTCAGATCCATCTGCCGGTGGGTCACGCTCAAATAGAGATGCGCCAGAGAGCCCGAGCTGCGGATGGCAATATCGCCGCGGCGGCTGAGGTCCCACCCCGATTCGGGCGACTCGTCCTGCAATAGGGCCTCCAGGCGGCGACGAGTGGCCCGCAACGCCCGCGCCGGGAGGGCCGCTTGCGGCCTGGATTCCAGCCCGCGGATCTCGTCCAACAGAAACTGGGCGCGGGTCTCGGGCAGGCCCTCACTCTCCTCCCCGACCCCGGTCGCCACGTCCTGGCCCGTGTGGCTGGCGACCAGCTCTTCCAGGGTTTGCCCAAAGGCGCGGTGAAAGGGCACCGAAGGCGTCATCCCGTGGTCCGACAGAATATAGAGATCGTACTGCCGCCGGATGTCAAACTGGCGCGCCCGGTCGATCTGCCGGATCTGCTTGTCGATTCCGCGCAGGGCGCGCAGCGCCTCGCTGCTGTCGGCCCCAAAGTGGTGGGCGATCTCGTCATAGCCGGTGTAGGCCGCATAGATCGACGGCATCCCCCGATAGATGTCCAGCAGCACGCTAAAAGTGGTCACCTCGCGGAACACCACGTTGTTGAAAATCTCGAGCAAGGGACCCAAAAAGGTGAAATGGGCCCTGCGAGGCCGGACCCGGAGCCAGGACAGCATCCGCTTGGCCACATAGACCAGCCAGGTCGCCAGGGACAGCACCACAATTTTGAGCACGCGGACTGGGCTCAGGGCAAACAGGATCAGAAACCCCAGACCGCGCACGTTCTCCAACAGGCGATGACGGCCCATGGCCGAGAGGGTGAACAAAGCCAGGCGCGCGTCGCCATCGAACATGTTGGTATAGCTCGACCCGCCCTTTAGCAGGCCCACCCGGCCCTCGGCGATCCGCTCCTGGATCTCGTGCACCGAGCCGGGCAGCTTGCACATGATCGAGTCCTGGGTCTCTTTGTCGTACCAGCGAAAACCGGGGATATCCCAATTGTTGCCATACAGGATCCCGGCCTGGGAGGCCGGGGTGGTGCTGGGCAGGCCACAGCGCCAGCGACCCAGGCGCAGGGTTCTCTCCCGCAGCAGGCGCGCGAGATAGGGCACATGGCCCTGCCGGATGGCCTGGCGCAGATACTCGTAGGCCAGGCCGTCGATCTCGACGATGATAAAGCCGCGCTGCCCATCGCCCTCCTCAGGCAAACGGCCCAACTGGCGGGCTGCCGCGCCAAACTTGCGGCGATAGTACCACGCCGCCAGGGCGTTGAACAGATCTACGATCCCATGCAAAAGCCAGTTCATGGGCTCTCAGGCCCCCATTTCGCCCTCGTCCAGGCCCGCCAGGCTGGCGGGGTCACCCGACGATAGCAAAGACAGCCGCAACCCGCTCCAGTCGGTTGCTTCTGGCGCAGGGGAGGGAACCTCCCGCTCCTGCTGCGGTGAGACCATCTCGTCCCACCGGAACTGGAGGTCGTGATAGCGGCGATAGAGGCCGCCTTCGATGGCGAGCAGCTCTTCGTGGGTTCCCTGCTCGGCGATCTGGCCGTCGTGCAACACCAGAATGCGGTCGGCGCGGACGATGGTGGACAGGCGATGGGCGATCACAAAGGTCGTGCGGCTCGCGCCCTCCTTCCCATCGGGCTGGATCAAGCGTTGGAGGGCATCCTGAACCAGACGCTCCGATTCGGTATCGAGGGCCGAGGTGGCCTCGTCGAGAAGGAGGATGCGCGGGTTCTTGAGGATGGCCCGGGCGATGGACAACCGCTGCCGCTGTCCCCCCGACAGTTTGACCCCGCGCTCACCGACCTGGGTGTCGTAGCCGTCGGGCAGTTCGTTCACGATGAACTCGTGGGCGTTGGCCGCCCGGGCCGCGGCCTCGATTTCCTCGCGGCTGGCATCCAGCCGACCATAGCGAATATTGGCCTCGATCGAGTCGCTGAACAGCAGGGTCTCTTGGGGGACAATGCCGATCTGTTCGCGAAGCGAGCGCAGGGTCACTCGGCGTATGTCGTGGCCGTCGATGGTAATGCGCCCCGACGTCGGATCGTAGAAGCGGGGGATCAGGTTGACCAGCGTCGTCTTGCCCACGCCGCTGGGCCCCACCAGGGCCACCACCTGGCCCGGCTTGGCCTCCAGACTCACCCGTCGCAACACCGGCTGGCGGGGATCGTAGTCAAAGTCGACGTCGTGAAAGATCACGTGACCCGCCGCCGGAGGCAAGTCGTAGGCATCGGGCGCTTCGACGATCTCGGATTGGGTATCCAGCAGCTCAAAAACCCGTTCCGTGGCCCCCAGGGCGTGTTGCACGTTGCCATAGAGCCCGGCAAAACCCCCCAGGGGTCCGCTGAGCATAACGGCATAGAAGACAAAGGCGATCAACTCACCGGGCGTCAACCGCCCGTGGAGCACCTCTTGCCCGCCCGCCCACAGGACCAGGACCATGCTGCCATACAGCAGCAGGGAGATGAGGGGGCCCAGGGTGGCATACACCCGGGTGCGCACCATGGCCGCCTCGAACAGGTTTTGCACCTGGACGCCAAAGCGCGCCGATTCGTGGTCCTCTCGGGCAAAAGACTGGACCACGCGAATGCCACCGGCCGTCTCTTCGACGATGGCCGACGACTGGGCGAGGATATCCTGAACGGTCCGCGCCACGGCACGGATGCGGCGGCCCATCGCCCGGGTGATCAGCACCACGCCCGGCATGGCCACCCCCATCAGCAACGTCAACCGCCAACTCATGGTGGCGACGATGACCAGGATGCCCGCCGCGGTGACCACCTGCTGCACCAGAGACACCAGGTTGCTGGTGACCGCCGATTGGACGATCTGGACGTCGCTGCCCATGCGCGACACAATGGCCCCCACCCGCTGCTGGGCAAAAAAGCCCAAGGGCAGCGACAAAAGATGGTCAAAGAGGTCCATCCGGAGCCGGACCACCACCCGCTCGCCCACCCAGGCGGTGAGATAGGTCTGGACAAAGCCCAGACCTGTGCGCAGCAGGAGAATTCCGGCCAGGATGAGGGCAATGCGGTTCAGTTGGGCGATGTCCTGCCCGACCACCACCAGGTCGACGAGTTCTTTGACCGCCCAGGGCAAAGCCAGGCCCAAGAGCCCCAGCACCAACAGGCTGAACGCCACTACCGCCAGGTGCGCCCGGTAGGGTCGCACGTAGGCCAACATGCGGCGGTAGTTGCTCAGTCCGGCGCGAATCGAGGCTTTCCACTGGTGCCAGCGCCCGCCCTCCACACCCTTCTCAGGGTCCACAGCCATGCGTCCTCACTCCCTGTCCTCCAACAATCTGGAAAGCTCTCAAGCAACCAGAATAATGCCCGCTGTGGTCAGCGCGATCCCCACAACGGTCCAACGATTCGGTTGCTCGTTCAGCAAAAGCATCGAAAAGGGCACAGCCAGCAGAGGCGAGGCCGAAGTCAACACCGAGGTGCGACCCGCTCCCACCATCTGAATCGCCACGACAAACAAAAGGCTGCCGACCCCGGTGCCCAGCAAGCTGGCCAGGCCGATGATACCCCACGATCGCCGGTCTACATGCCGCAAATCGCGCCATCGCCCCCGGGCCAGCGTCAGCGCCAACAGCATCCCGGCGCCCAGCGGTTGCCGGATGCTGTTGACCACCACCGAGTGAACCTCGACGGAGGCCAACTTGAGGGAGATCAACCCCACGGCCCACGCCACCGAAGTGGCCAGCGCCAGCAAAAGCCCCTTCCGCCGGGTGGGTCCGTCCACGGGCCGGGCAGGATCGGCCTTGCCCCCATGGCGACTGAGGACAGCGATGCCGGCGATCACCAACACCGCGCCCACCAGCAACGACCAGCTCAGGGGTTCGCCCAAAAAGAACCCAGCCATGAGCACCGACCACAGAGGGTTGATGCTGGCCACCGGCATGGCCCACGACACGCCCGCCAAATCCAGGCTGCGAAAGTACATCGTATCGCCCACCACCAACAGGCCCAACACCGACAGCACCAGCCACAGCCAGGCCTGGGATGGGATCTGGGCCAGAGCGGCCAGGCCCCCGAAAAAGGGCAGCAACGCCCAGAAAAAGATCGTCGAGATCACACACCGCACCAGGTTCATCGGCAGGACATCCAGCCGTTTGACGCCCATGGCCATCAGAACGCTGGAAAGCGCCCAGATCAGGGCGCTGGACAGAGCTACGAGTTCACCGCTCAACGGGCCTCCAGCAGGTCGAGAAAGGCCTGCACGCGATTTTTGATCGGCTCTTCGGCATAGAGCCGGGTATCGCACATATCGGCTTCCAACACCAACCCCGGCACGCCCAATCGGTGGCTCACCTGTTCCAAAAGGTCATACTGCCCCAAGGAGTAGGGTTTGCAGGAACGGTTCGAGTGAAACACCATGCCAT
>CAYVLO010000216.1:0-5784 GCA_964452125.1 uncultured Anaerolineaceae bacterium
TGACAGAACAGACGGTGTTTTGCCTCGGTGGTTTTCTCTCCGACAGGCTGCTAGAACAGGCTGAGTTGTTGGGCATCGGGTACGTCCGGCTCCTTTTCCTGGACGTCGTCCAACTTGGCCAGCAGGTCGGGGATCTTGAGAATATCCTCCTCGACCAGGGTGCGCCAGCGGGGTTGGTGCAACGCCGCTGCCGGGTGGAACATGGGATAATAGATTACGTTGCCCACTCGTTTGGGCTGACCGTGGATGCGCGAAATGGACGCGCCGGGAAAGTAGCGCTGCATCGAAAAGCGGCCCAGGGTGACGATCAGCTGGGGTTGGATTCGCTCGATCTGTTGGTCCAGGTAGGGCCGGCAGGCGGCAATCTCGTCCGGCTGGGGGTCGCGGTTGCCGGGCGGCCGGCACTTGACGACGTTGGTGATGTAGACCTGCTCGCGGGTAAGGTGGATCTGGGCCAGCAGCTCCTCCAGGTACTTGCCCGCGGCGCCCACAAAAGGACGTCCCTGGCGGTCTTCGTGGAATCCAGGGCCTTCGCCGATGAACATGATTTCGGCCGTCTCGGGACCCTCGCCGGGCACGGGTTGGGTGCGGCCTTGGGCCAGAATGCACTTTTGGCAGGTTTGGATTTCTTGGTAGAGGTCGGTTAGTTCAGACAATCGTTTGCTCCTCTCTCTGGGGCGCCCTCAAACTTGCCAACTGGGGGGCAGGTTGCGGCGTATTTCGATGTTTTCAAAGGTGCTGCCTTCGCGGGCCCCCGCCTGTCGGGCCCAGGCGGCCATCCGCGCGATGCCCTCCTCCAGGCTCACCAAGGTCGTTTGTTGAAAAAGGCTCCGCGCCTTGCGGTGGTCGGAATAGGCGTGCTTGACCTCATTGCGCGCGTCCAGGTAGCGGATGTTGGGCTCCTGTCCAAAAGCCCGAGCCACGGCCTCTGCCAGGTATTTCACCGTGTAGGCCTGATCCGCGCCGATGTTGATGACCTGACCACAAGCTGCCGGGATGTTCACGCTGTTGGCAATGTGCGGGGCCACGTCATCGATGTAGCTAAAGGCGCGGGTTTGCTGGCCATCCCCAAAGATGGTCATGGGCTGACCCTGCATCACCTGGTTCATAAAGATGCCGATGACGTTGCGATATCGGTCGCCGATGTTCTGGTTTTCGCCATACACATTGTGGGGGCGAAAGACGATCGAGTTCAGGCCAAACATCTCGTGGGCCGACCGCAAATCCAGCTCGACGGCATATTTAGAGATGCCGTAGGGGTCTTCGGGTTGGGGGATCAGGTCCTCGTGCATGGGCAGTTGGTTGGCGCCATAGACGGCAATGGACGAGGTAAACACAAAGCAGCGGATCGAATGTCGGACGCTTTCGTTGATCAGGTTGACGCTGCCGATGAGGTTGTTGGTGTAATTGAATCGCCGGATAAAGTGAGACAACCCCTCGGCGGCATAGGCCGCCAGGTGGTAGACATAATCAAAGGAATGCTCGTCAAAAAGGCGCTGGACCAATGCGGCGTCGGTGACGCTGCCCTGAACAAAGGTCGCTCCGTCGGGCACCTGATCGCGGAATCCGCCGCTGAGGTCGTCCAACACCACGACCTGATGGCCCAGGGCCAGGCAGTGGCGGGCCACGTGCGAGCCGATGAACCCGGCTCCCCCTGTGATCAAGGATTTCATTCGATACCTCTTTCTCTCTGGCAGGAATCCCAAGGGCGGCGACCGCCGTCGACAAGGGTCCCGGCCCTGCGGACAGGCGTCGCCCGGCCCCCTTGGCCGTCGGTTGGGCAGTTTTCTCGCGCCTCAGCCTCGTTGATTCCTGTCCTGCTGGGGTGTAGGGGCATTCTACCTCAAATGGGGCAATTTGTCTAACCGCTTTGGGTTTCAGTGCTGGCCCGGGTCAGACGGGCAAATCGGGCATTCAATGCAGCGCCCAATCGACGGATCCGGGCTTGGAACTCGCGGTCTGCCAGACTCGGGGTGGCCATGATATAGGCATCCTCGTCGTTATCGGCATAGTAGCGCTTGTTGCGGGCCACGATTTCAAAGCCGCATTTGAGGTACAGATTCTGCGCCACCAGGTTCGACACGCGAACCTCGAGGGTGGCGCGTGCGGCGCCCAGCGCGAGGCCCTGTTCCAGCAGGGCCAGCAGGAGCAGCTCGCCCAGACCCAGGCCTCGCCAGTTCGGATGGACGGCGATGGTCGCCACGTGGGCTTTGTCGACCAGCATCCAGAATCCCCCATAAGCCACCACCGAGGGGACCTCGGTCGCTCCGAGGGAAGGCCGGGCCAGGTTCCGGGCCAGGGCCTCTGGAGGCCGGACGACCCGCATGGTGCTGTGGGCGTTTTGGGTGATCTCAAAGCGATAGGCCTGGCGCGACCAGGGCGCCGAGAAGGAAGCTCGCTCAATTTCGATGACCTGGTCGAGATCGGCCAGCGTCATGGGTTCGACGCGAAAGGCAAGGGGATCGGCCATTTAGGGATTCTTGAGGTAGATGGGCGCCAGGCTCGCCGCATTGTCCGACTGGCCCCGCTCCAGCCGTTCCCAGGCCATCTCGGCCAGGTGGGCGGGTCGCCGGAGGGAAAACGCGGGCGAGGCGATGACCACCGAGAGCCCAAATCGTTCGCGCAGGTAGTGGCGCTCCTTGTCCTCGAGTTCGCCGCACATCAGGACGGGCTCTTTTTCCCGATCGCAGAGGGCATCCAGGGTGGTCAGGTGGTAGGTTTCGTCCAGGTGCCATTGCCCCCGCTGGGCCTTGTAGCGGGCCGCGCAGATGCGACCACGCCCGGCCTGCACCACCGCCCAGATGGGGAGGTTCTGGTTCTGGTGGGGTCTGGCTACCACGTCCAGGGTGGGGACGCCGACCATGGGAATGGACAGGGCGGCCGCCAGGCCTTTGGCCACGGCCAACCCAATCCGCAGGCCGGTAAAAGAGCCCGGCCCCAGGCTGACGGCCAGGCCGGTCAGTCGGGTGGGGCTGAGCTGCTGTTGGTCCATCATCTGGACCAGGCGCGGCATCAGCTCGATGGTGTGATTGTTGGCCGAATACCAGGATTCCTCGGTACGGATGCAGCCGTTCACCTCGTCATAGAGGGCCAGGCCGGCCATGCGGGTGGCCGTATCGATGGCGAGAAGCATAGAGAACTCCTTTCAGACCCCAAACGCTTTCTGGCGAAACCCTGCCAGCAGCTCCTCATAGCGCTTGCCACGCGCGGTGAGCAGGATGGTCCGCTTGCTGGCATTCAGGTGGCGCAGTTGGAGCCAAAGGTGCTCTTTGGGCAGAAGGGGCGTCACCCGCTCGGCCCATTCGATGAGGCAGACGCCATCCCCCTGCACATATTCCTCCAGCCCCATATCCAGGGCTTCGTCAAGCGGGTTGCCGAGCCGGTAGAGATCGATGTGATAGAGCGGCGGCGCGGGCAAGGGTGGTTGATATTCCGCCACCAGGGTGAAGGTGGGACTGGTGATCGGTTCGACGACACCCAACCCCAGGCCAATGCCCTGGGCCAGACAGGTCTTGCCGCTGCCCAGGTCTCCTTCCAGGCACAGCAGATCGCCAGCCTGAAGCAAGGCCCCCAGGTGCGCGCCCAGGCGGCGCGTTTGTTCAGGGCTATGGCTGATCAGGTCCAGGGTGTGTGCATTCAGAATGGGCATCGTCTCGGTTCCTTGGCCCGCTATTATACACCGAGTGCGATGAAATCACAAGCACTTGACCGGAATTGAACTTGTGTGGTATGATGGGGCGCGTTTGACCGTTAAGGAGATGACATGCGTTGTTTGGTGCTTTCCGACATCCATAGCAATCTTGAGGCTCTCCATGCCGTGCTGGACGACGCCGGGTCGGTGGATGAGATCTGGTGCCTGGGCGACGTGGTAGGTTATGGCCCCGATCCCAACGCCTGCGTCGAGCTGCTGCGCGATCGGGTGACCGTATGGATCGCCGGCAACCACGATTGGGGAACGTTGGGTAAATTGGATCTCCGGGATTTCAACTCCGATGCCCGGGACGCCAATCTGTGGAACCGCCGGCAACTTTCCGTCTCGAACCTGACTTTTCTCCAGACCTTGCCGGAAACTTGGGTGGAGGGGCCGTTTACCCTGGTCCATGGCAGCCCTCGCCATCCGATCTGGGAATACGTCATTCATTGCTCGACGGCGCAGGATTGCGCTCCCTTCTTTCACACTCCCTTTTGCCTGGTGGGCCACACGCACACCCCGGTCATCTTTCAATTGAGTGAGAACAACGGCGAGGTGACGTGCGAATCGGTGCCCATTGTACTGGGTCAGCGGTTCGAGATGGGTACGGATCGCCTCATCCTCAATCCGGGGAGCGTGGGGCAGCCCCGGGATGGGGACCCGCGCGCCAGCTATTTGATCCTCGATCCCGATTCTCTCACCGTTGAATATCACCGGGTGGCCTATCCCGTAGAGGCGGCGCAGGCCAAGATGATGGACCGCGATCTGCCCATGCGGCTCATCATGCGCCTGGCCTATGGCTGGTAGCAGAACGGTGTGAGGGAGCCTGCAATCGTGAACTCTTTCCAACAGGACAAGGCCATCGAACTGGGGCACCCCAGCTATGTGTGGAGGTTTGGCCAGGAGCGGCGATTGGATCTGATTCGCCGCTACGTGGCTTTGGAGGATCGGTCCATCCTGGACGTGGGTTGCGGCCTGGGGATGTACGTGCGGGCCATGGGGCGCTTTAGCCGCGACGTGCACGGAGTGGATATTGACGAGGAAAAGGTGGCCCAGGCCAGCCTGGAACTACCCAACATTCGGGTGGCGCCCGCCGAAGCGCTGCCCTACCCCGACGGTCGCTTTGACGTCGTCCTGTCGCACGAGGTCATCGAACATGTGGACGACGATCATAAGGCGTTGGCCGAAGCGGTGCGGGTGCTCAAGCTGCCTGACCCGTCGCAGGGCGTGGCGGGTGGGCGGTTGGTGATCTTTGCCCCCAATCGCCTGTACCCTTTTGAAACCCATGGCGCCTATTGGAAGGGCCAGTATCACTTTGGCAACATTCCGCTGGTCAACTATCTCCCCGATCGGTGGCGGAATGCCTTTTGTCCCCACGTCAGGGCCTACCGATCGAAGGATCTGCGTCGGTTGTTGGAGGGTCTGCCGGTCCGAATCGTGGCCCATCGACAGATCTTTCCCGGCTATGACAAGGTGGTCCGCCGCTCTCCAACCTGGGGCGGAGCCCTGCGCCGGCTCACCTACCTTTTCGAACAGACGCCTTTGCGCGCTTTTGGCCTCTCCCACTTGATGGTGGTGGAAAGAATCTAGCAGAGTGGGCGCTTTGCTGCCAAGGCCGGGCAGCGGTTTGCTTGCCTGGGTCGTCTGTGCTATAATTGGGGTTCGCGAGGAGGGGTAGCATAGCTCGGCCTAATGCGCGCGTCTCGAAAACGCGTGAGCAGAAATGCTCCGTGGGTTCGAATCCCACCCCCTCCGCCTTTTCGTCCCGGGTCATGCGCGGGAGCAAGCCCCCCGCGCATAGCGGTAGCCTGCCGCAAAAAGCCGGGTGCGATTTGACAACTGGGATGAATCTCAGTATACTTAGCCGCTGCTTGACGCTGGCTATTTCTGGCTCGGGGGGTCAAAAGGCGGCGAGTCCAAGTTGCACGCCACCCTAGCTCAGTCGGCAGAGCAAGCGCCTTGTAAGCGCTGGGTCGTCGGTTCAAATCCGACGGGTGGCTTTTGAGGAGCGCTGGGTGCGCCCACGTAGCTCAGTCGGCAGAGCACTCCCTTGGTAAGGGCGAGGTCATGGGTTCAAATCCCATCGTGGGCTT
>CAYVLO010000217.1:0-5753 GCA_964452125.1 uncultured Anaerolineaceae bacterium
TCGCACTCCCTGCGGAAGCCGTCACCCCCACCGCGAGCGGGGGTCCATGGGTTTTGCCTCCGAGTACGCAGGCGCGTCCGCGGGAACGACGGAACGAGCCAGGACGCCTGCTTGCGCACTACCTGCAGCAGCAGGCGCCAAAAAAGGGAGTTTCCAAATGTGCCATCAGGGTCGATGGGGTTCCATTTCGATCGGGTTGATCGGGCTCGTGCTGGCTGCGGGGCTGGGTGTCGGCTGCACGGCAGCGCCCGCGCCCACCCCGACCGCGACGTCCACCCCGCTACCTCTCTCGGCAACGACCTCGCCGACGCCCCTTCCACCTGAAAAAAGCGCGCCCGCGACCTTGACTCCCACCTTCACACCGGCGCCCACCGACACGGCGACCCCCACCCCCCTCCCACCCACAGCCACCGAAACCAGCACGGCGGCGCCATCGCCCCAGCCGCCCACAGCCACCGACGTCCCCACCTCGACGCCATCCCCCGTGCCGCCTACGCCCACAGTCACGCCGGCACCCTCGGCGACCGAGCTGCCGCCGCCCACGGCGCCGCCACCGACGGCGACGGCCTCCCCTTATCGCTTCCTGCCCGTGGGAGAGGCCCAACCCGATCCGTCGCACCCTTGCCCGAGCTGTCCCCGGGCGCCGGCCTACATCGTGGGCCGCGTCGTCGATGCGGCAGGCCGCCCGCTGGCAAATGTGCGATTGTTGTGCTATAATGAGTGGCATCGCTACCCGATCGTTGCCAGCAAGGCCGGCGGCGAGTACGACTTTGCAATCATCCAAGCGGAAACCACCTGGCACGTCGTCGTGCTCGACCAGGCCGACCAACCCATCAGCCCAGAAGTGGCCGTGCATTTCGATCCGCACGAAACCTGCCGCTACCTTCTCGACTGGCGCCGGAGCGATTGAGGCCGCCCATGATGCGTATAATCCGCTTGCGCGGGTTTTTGCAGCAGTGACATTGAGGACAATGCTCCGCGCCCCGTCCTCGGGGCGCGATGGCCTGACAGGAGACCAAGGCGCCCCCGTAGACGGGGGCGGCGAGCAGCGAGGAGCCGTCACCCCCGCGATGGCGAGGGTTCATGACTTGCCATGTCCGAGGGTAGGTACCCTTTTTGGAGTGCGCAAGCGGAGCTTGCGCAATATCTGCGGCAGCAAGCGCCCTGCCATAGGAGGGGCCGCACTCCACACAGGAGCGGGCAGGGCAGAGACCGAGAAACCGTGACCCGGCGCCAAGAAGACGCCAGAAAGGAGGGGGGCCCCGATCCCACACAAGGACCGATCATCCCTGTTCCCCGTTCGGTTGTCGACACCCTGTAAGGAGGTGACTCGTATGCAAACCGTGTTTGTCAATCCGGAGCGATGCGTCGGCTGCAAGCAGTGCGAAATCGCCTGTGCGGTGGAGCATTCGCAGAGCAAACAGCTCTTCCAGGCCATTTTCGAAAAGCCACGGCCCCAGCCCCGCATCCACGTCGTGCCCGGCCTCTACCTGTCCACGTCCTTTCCCAACAAATGTCGCCACTGCGATCCGGCGCCCTGCATGAGCGTATGCCCCACCGGCGCCATCACCCGCGACGCCGACCTGGGCATGGTCGTGGTAGACGGCCAAAAGTGCATTTCGTGCGCCATGTGCGCCATGGTGTGCCCCTTTGACGTCCTGACCTTTTACCCCGCGCCCGGGATCAAATGGGACAAATCGGTGGCGACCAAGTGCGACCACTGCATCGACCGCCAGCGCCAGGGCCGGAAGCCGGCCTGCGTCGAAACCTGCAAGGTGGGCGCCCTGGTCTTTGGCGACATCAACGTCTTGGTCAAAGACGCGAGCCTGCGCCTGGCCAAGGTCGTATCCGTGGCAGTGGGAGAAGCCCAGCCCGAACTGCCTCGCCTGCCCGCCCACGTGCAGGCCTGGCGAGACCTGGGCAAGAGCGCGACTCAGACAGGGAGGGAATGAGACCATGACCACAAATGACCGTGCTGTACAACGTTCGCTGGATCCGGCCACCCAACAGATGCTCCGCGTGGCAGAAAAGGGAGGCTATGAGACGGCCTGGGAACGGCTCGAGGCCCAAAGCCCCCAATGCGGCTACGGAGAACTGGGCCTCTGCTGCCGTCACTGCACCATGGGCCCCTGCCGCATCGACCCCTTTGGCGACACCGGCCCCAAAAAGGGCGTCTGTGGGGCGACGGCCGATACCATCGTCGCCCGCGGCCTGTTGCGCATGATCGCCGCCGGCGCCGCCGCCCACTCGGACCACGGCCGCGACATTGCCCACACCCTGCTGCTGACTGCCCAGGGCAAAGCCGGCAGCTATGAGATCAAGGACGAGGCCAAGCTGGGCGCCCTGGCCGCCGAGTACGAGATTCCCACCGAGGGCCGCACCAAAGAAGAGATCGCCCTGGACCTGGCCCGGGCGGTGTATGCCGAATTTGGCAACCAAGAAGGCCCCATCCGCTTTACCCGCCGCGCCCCGGCCAAACGGGTCGAGCTGTGGCAAAAGCTGGGGGTCGACCCGCGTGGCATCGACCGTGAGATCGTCGAATCGATGCACCGCACCCACATCGGCGTGGACAACGACCCGGTCAACCTGATCCTCCACGGTCTGCGCACCTCCATCAGCGACGGCTGGGGCGGCTCGATGATCGCCACCGATCTGTCGGACGTGCTGTTTGGCACGCCCAAGCCGGTCAAGTCGCTCTCGAATCTGGGCGTGCTCAAAGAAGACGAGGTCAACATCGTCATCCATGGCCACGAGCCCACCCTGTCGGAAATGCTCGTCGCCGCCACCCAGGACCCAGAGATGATTGACCTGGCCAAGCAGCAGGGAGCCGCAGGCATCAACGTCGCCGGCATGTGCTGCACAGGCAACGAGGTGCTCATGCGCCACGGCGTGCCCATCGCCGGCAACTTTTTGCAGCAGGAGCTGGCCATCATCACCGGCTCGGTGGAGGCCATGATCGTCGACGTCCAGTGCATTATGCCGGCGTTGCCCGATCTGGCGAACTGCTTCCACACCCAGATCATCTCCACCTCACCCAAGGCCAAGTTCCCCGGCGCCACCCACATCGAATTCCACGAGGAACACGCCTACGACATCGCCAAAACGATCATCCGCCAGGCCGTCGAAAACTATCCCAACCGCAACCGGGCCAAGGTCAACATCCCCGACGACCAGACTGAGTGCATGGCCGGCTTTAGCGTCGAGGCCATCGTCGGCGCCCTGGGCGGCACCCTCGATCCCCTGCTGGATGCCATCAAGAGCGGCGCCATCCAGGGCATCGTCGGCGTGGTGGGCTGCAACAACCCCCGCATCCGCCACGACTATGGCCACGTGACCCTGGTAAAAGAGCTGATCGCTCACGACGTCCTGGTGGTCAACACCGGCTGCAACGCCATTGCCTGCGCCAAGGCCGGGTTGCTGCAACCCGAGGCCGCCGAACTGGCCGGGCCGGGCCTGAAAGCCGTGTGCCAGGCTCTGGGCGTCCCGCCGGTGTTGCACATGGGCTCCTGCGTCGACATCAGCCGCATTTTGGTGGCCTGCGCGGCCATCGCCAATGCCCTGGGCGTCGACATCAGCGACCTGCCGGTGGCGGGCGCGGCCCCCGAGTGGATGAGCGAAAAGGCCGTGTCCATCGGCGCCTACGTGGTGTCGTCGGGCATCTACACCGTCCTGGGAGTGGCGCCACCCGTGCTGGGTGGGCCGGCCGTCACCCAGCTCCTCACCGACGGAGCCGAGGGCGTCATCGGGGCCAAGTTCGCCGTCGAGCCCGATCCGGTCAAGGCCAGCGAGCTGATCCTCCAACACATCCAGAAAAAGCGCCAGGCCCTGGGCCTGTAACCAGGTCCCGACGGCTGGGGACCGCATCCCCGGAATGGAGGACGCGATGAGAGTTGTAATTATCGGTGCCGGACCGGCTGGCGTCAGCGTCGTCGAAACGCTGCGCGAGTTCGAGCGCAGCACCGAGATCGTCCTGATCACCGACGAGCCCTACGCCCCCTACTCGCCGCCGGCCATGGTCGAACACCTGGCCACCGGGCGCGACGTGCACTTTTGGCGAGGGCAGAACTTCCCCGAACGGATGGGCATCGACTACCGACGCGGCCAGCGGGTGACCGGCCTCTTTCCCACGGACCGCGCCGTGGGCCTGGAGAATGGCGAGCGGCTGTCGTACGACCGCCTGGTCATCGCCAGCGGCGGGCGGCTCTACGCGCCCCTGGAGGGCGCCGACAAGCCCGGCGTCTATAACTTTAAATCGCTGACGGCCGCCGAAGAGCTTCTGGGCCGCGTTCGCAGCGGCCAGGCCAAAACCGCCCTGATCGTGGGCGCCGGCTTTATCGGCGTCGAGATCGCCCTGCTGCTGGCCGACCTGGGCGTCCAGGTGACTCAGATGGTGCGCTCGCGGGTGATGCGCGCCATGCTCGACCCCGAGACCTCCGACCTGGTCTTGGGCATGCTCCGCGCGCGGGGCATCCGCGTGGTGCAGGGCGCCGACGCCGACGCCGTCGCCTTCCTGGGCGAGCCCCGGGCCCGGGCCGTCCAAATGCGCTCCGGCGTCGAGCAGGAGGCCGATCTGCTGGTGGCGGCCACCGGGCTGCGGCCCAACATCGACTACCTGACCGGCTCGGGCCTCGACACCGCCTGGGGCATCCTGGTGGACGATCACCTGCGGACGAATCTGCCCGACGTCTATGCCGCCGGCGACGTGGCCGAGACCTACGACCGGATCACCGGCGAGCGCTACGTCCACGCCATCTTTCCCAACGCCGTAGCCCAGGGGCGGATCGTCGCCCAAAACCTCATGGGTTGGGACGTGGCCTACGAGGGCGCCGACAACATGAACAGCCTAAAGCATCTGGGGCTACCCATCATGGCCGTGGGCCAGATGGAGGGCGAGGAACTGCGCGTAGGCCACAATGGCACCCTGCGCAAGATCTTTTTGCAGGAGGACCGGATCGTGGGCTTTCGCCTGACGGGCGACGTGAGTTCGGCGGGCATCTATCTCAGCCTGATGAACCGCCGCGAGCCGGTGACCGAGTTCAAGCACCGGCTCCTGGAGCCCGGCTTTGGCATGGGCTACCTGGAGCAGCAGGCCCGGCAGCCCTTCTAACTCAAGACCTCCGAGGTTTTGGAAACCTCGGAGGTCTTTTTTTGACCCATACGCAGCAAACGCGCGCGTCCGATTTGACGAGGGAACCGAGTTATGGTATGATTCGGCGCGTAGTTGGGGGCGTAGTGTAGTGGTTAACATGTCGGCCTGTCAAGCCGAAGATCGCGGGTTCGAATCCCGTCGCTCCCGCACGTGACATCATGCTCCTGCCGCCAGGAGCCGTCATCCAAGGATGGTGGGGCTAGCGCCCCACCGTTTGTTTTTTGTCACCCAAAAGCGCCCTGTCCATAGGAGATGAGACGTTCTTGTCTCTGGGTAGATCCCGCTTCGTTGTCTACCCCCAGTAGCGAAATTGTTCAGCCATCCCCTTCACAGCGGTAAGGAGGTCTGTCATTCTGAGGAGCGTAGGCGGCAAAGCCGCCGGAGCGACGAAGAATCTCGCCATTAGATCGCATGTGACCGCCAAATAGCGAGATTCTTCGGCCCCTTCGGGCCTCAGAATGACAAAACAGAAGGCGTTTTGCCTCAGCGGTTTTCTCTCCAACAGGCTGCTAGGAGCCTGTCGGAGAGGGCTGTCATTCTGAGGAGCGGAGGCGGCAAAGCCGCCGGAGCGACGAAGAATCTCGCCATTAGATCGCATGTGACC
>CAYVLO010000218.1:0-5730 GCA_964452125.1 uncultured Anaerolineaceae bacterium
CTGGCCTTGCCCAGCAGGTCCGAAATGCGCACGCCGGTATAGGTCGCGGCCTCCCCATCTTTATTGACGTACTCGGTGTCGATGGTGTCCATCGACTTGATCTTGTCCTCGGTCCAGCCCACCTCGGTGGCCACGTTGCCGGTGATTTTGAAATCGGCGTTTGCGGGTACGCCGGCGGCGCTGGCGTTTACCTGCAACTCCATGAGCTGGAACAGCCAGCGGTTGGCCGGGGTGTGGGGGCACACCAGGCGGATGGGTCCGTGGTCGGGGTCGGCGGTGGCAATCCACTCGTCGTTCTCTTTCAGGGCCACGATGGCATCGGCCAGCTCGTCCTTGCTGATCTCGATGGCATAGCCATCGGCGGCTGTGGCGGTAATGCTCACAAAGTCGCCGGCCCCGGCCTTGGTCAGGATCTCGGTCAGGGCCACGCCGCTCCAACTGCCCGTGGTGTCCTCGCCCGTCGACTTTTCCATCAGGATGTCCTTCAGATCCGTCTGGGGCATGTCGACCAGGTCGGCATAGCTCAGCGACAGGGGGGCGCCTACCGCCCCACTGACCTTTAGCGTCCAATCCACATCGGGCGCTCCGCTGCCGCCGCAGGCAGCCAGCGCCAACACCAACACCAACGCTACCATCCAAAATGCTTTGCTTTTCATGTTCTTCTCCTTTTTTTGTAATCTATGTGATGGCTCCGCTGAAACAAGCCGTTTCGGCGGGTGACATCGCCTCTTTTTTCCCCCCGACTGCCCCTTTTGCAGGGCAGTCATGTGATCCAAACGGGAGTCCACCTTTCGCCTTCGATTGAGTAGCCTCGGTTACCCACCCGCCCTAGCAGCCTGTCGGAGAGAAAACCACCGAGGCAAAACGCCGTCTATTTTGTCATTCTGAGGCCCCGAAGGGGCCGAAGAATCTCGCTTTTCGGCTGTCAAATGGGATCTAATGGCGAGATTCTTCGTCGCTCCGGCGGCTTTGCCGCCTCCGTTCCTCAGAATGACAACCCTCTCCGACAGGCTGCTAGTCCGTCATCTGGGTGATCCAAATGGGAATCAGCATGTCGCGCTCGATCAGGTGACCGTGATTGCCCACCCGCTCTTGGCCCTGCACCAGGTGCATGCCGTGGTCGGCGAAAATCAGGACCAGCGTCTCGGCGGGCAGCGCTTCCAGCAGTTGGCCCACCGCCCCATCGACGTACTGGATGGTCGCCTCTTCTTCGGGCGCGCCGGGGCCGTAGGTGTGCCCCGCGTCGTCGATGCCGTGAAAGTGGACGTAGAACAGATCGGGCATGCCCTCGTCCAACACCGCCAGGGCATTGGCCAGCACATTGTCGTCGGTGCGGCCATCGCCGTCGCGGTCGCCCGAAAGCTGCACCTCGGTGTTGCGCAGGTTAAAGGACAGCGCCTCCCCTTCGACCGACACCACCTTCAGCCCGGCCGCTGTGGCCACATCGAACAGGGTCTCGACCTCGGTCTTGCGGATGCTGCGGCCATCGACGCCGTTGACCTCGGGCGGCGCGCCGGTCAGCAGCGCCGCCGAGCCGACTTTGGTGCTGGGCACGTAGGCCGTCAGCGCCAGCATCGGTTCGCCCAGGGCCGCCAGATTGGGGATCAGCCCGGCGCTTTGCGCCTCCTCGTAGCGGATGTAGCCAAAGCCATCGAGAAAGAGCAACAGCACCTGGGGCGCCTGGCGGGGGTCCAGCACCCGGCCCACCGACTCGGCCGGGGCGGGCAGCTCCACGGCCGAGGCCGCCGTCGCCGCCAGATCGGTGATGCGGGCCTCCAGGCCAGCCAGTCGGGGCGAGGGCGTCGCCTCGATGCGCATGGCGGCGATCTCTTGGCCGTTGATGACCACCTTGCCATCCTGCCGCCACCAGGCATCATCGGCCACCGCCGGCCAGTCGAACTCGTGGCGCTCGCCGCCCGAATCGGTGACCACCACCCGCTCGATGACGGTGTGGCCGGCCTGCCACAGCAGGCGGTCTACCGGCACGCCCGACCCCTCGTCAAACACCTCCAGATCCTGGAGCCGGGCGCGGTCGACCGGGAACTCGCTGCCGTCGGGCGCGACGACGATCGTCTCCCAGCCCAGGCGACAACCCCCCATGGCCAGCAGCGCCAGCGCCAGCAGGCTCAGGGTGAGCATCCATTTTTCAATGCGATAGACCATCCCTACTCCTCCGACACGATCTCGACGACGTCGCCGATCCAGGCGGTGCGCCCGCGGTTGGGCAGCACCAGGGTGACCCCTTGGCCCATCTGGGCCAGCACCCCACCCCGCGCCTCGGCGGCGGTCAAGGTATGCTCGGCGCCCGATCCATCGCGCACGAGCAGCGTGTCGAACCCCGGATCGCCGACGATGTCGGACAGGCCAATGCCCTCCACGCGCGAGGCCGTCTTGGCTTTGCGGATCTCGCCATCGGTCTCGCTGACCAGCATGACGTCGGTCTGCTCCAGGGTGACGCTGCGGGTGGGCCCCAGCAGCAAGCGGCCGATGCTGGTGCGATAGCCATCGATGGTCAGGGGCTTGTCGGCGCCGACGACGATGATGCGCCAGATCCCCTTGAGCCAGGTGGACACGTGCAGGTTTTCGGCGGCAAAGCGCACGCCGTCCACGTGGGGCATCAGCAGCGCCTCGTCGGTCAGGTTGGCCCGGTCGATGGTCACAAATCCCCGGTCCCGCGAGACCAACGTGACGCTTTCGAACTCGGCTATCCCCTGGTCGGCCAGCACACCCGACAGGGTGACGTGGGTGCCGGGCTGGTCGCGGTAGGGCAGGATCTCGTTGACCGGGATATAGCGGGGTCCCTCCACATCACCCACCAGCACGATCAGGTTGTTGAAGGGCAGGTTGGACAGCTCAGCCGATCCGTGGTCGTCGTGGCAGGCGTCGCAATTATGAAAGACCTCCGGCGAGTGGCATTCGACGCATTCGTTCATCGTCTCGGCCTCTTCGGCCAGCAGGCTCCAGGGGTAGTGGAAGGCCGAGCGCAGCGGCGCCGCCACCCTGGCCTCGGTGACCACGGCTACGGCCACACCACCGACGACCAGCGCCGCGATCAGCGTCAGCACCCATCCAACTCGTGACATACTCTATCCTCCTATTTTACGATTTGAATAGCCAATACGGCCACAGAGACAACACCCAGCAGAGCCAGGGCCACGCCGTCCAGGCGCGTGGCCTGCACCTCGCGCAAAAAGGTGCGGGTGGGATACTTGCCAAAACAGCGGCCTTCCATCGACACCGCCAGCGAATCGACCTTGCCCAGGGCCGAGACCAGCAGCGGCAGCACAAACTGGCGGGCCAGCGTCAAAAAGCGGCGCGGGCTGCGCACGTCGTAGGCCATGCCCCGCGCCAGTTGGGCATTGTAGACGATCTGGCCCTCCTCCTCAAAGGTGGGCACCAGCCGCAGGGCGGTGATCAGGGCAAAGCCGTAGCGGTAGGGCAGCCCGGCGCGCATCAGGGCGTAGGCCAGGTCGTTGGGCTCGGTGGTCAGCACAAACAGGTAGCTGAGCAACACCACGCTCAGGAATCGCCCGGCCACGTACACGCCGCGCTCCAACCCGCCGGCGGTGACCACCAGAGGTCCCAGCGTGACCCACGTGGCGCCCTCGCGCACGAACAGCACCTGGATCAGCCCCAGCAGCAGCGCCGTCGACCCGAACAGCCGCGACCCCCGCACCCGCCCCAGGCGCGCCCCTGCCAGGGGAAAGCTCAGCAGCAACAGGGCCACAGCCGCCAGCACCAGCCAGGGGCTGGGCACGGCAAAGACCAGCGCCGTGCCCACGATCAGCCAGGCGCCTTTGGTCAGGGGGTGCAGCCGGTGGAACACCGAATCGCCCGCCTGGTAGGCGATGCGCGACGTGCGGCGGGCCGTCCTTCTAGTGGGCATAGGCCCTCCGCCCGTTGGCCCGCAGTTGCTCAAAGCCCTGCTCCACCGGCGCGTCGATGGTCACCCGACCCTCCTCGAAAAAGAGGAGGCGGCTGGCATAGCGGCGGCTGACCTCGGGCGCGTGGTTGACCATGACCACCGCCCCGCCCCGGGCCACCTCTTCGGCCAGCAGGTCCAGGAGAAAGGCGGCGTTGGCCGGGTCCTGGCCGATGAGGACCTCGTCCAGCAGGATCAGCCGCGGCCCGTAGGACAGCACCGAGATCAGGTTGAGGCGCCGCTTCTGGCCGTAGCTCAGTCGGTAGGGGTGCTCGTCGCGGCGCCCGCCCAACCCACTGCGATCCAGCAGCTCGGTCACCCGCGCCTCGGTGGGGCTGTCCAGTTGGCCAAAGTTGTGGGGGGCCAGGGTGGCCTCTTGCCACACGCTCTCGCCGAACAACTGGTGGTCGGGGTTCTGAAAGACCAGTCCCACCTGCCGCGCCAGGCTCGACACCGGTGTGGCCGCCGTATCGCGGCCCATCACCTGCACCTGCCCGCTGCTGGGTTTGAGCAAGCCCATCAGGCATTTGAGAAAGGTGGTCTTGCCCGAGCCGTTGTCGCCCATCACCGCCACAAATTCGCCGGGCCCCACCTCCAGGTCGACCGCGTGCAACACGGCGCGACCATTGTATCCGGCTTCCAGCCCGCGGGCGCAGATGAGGGGGTCGGCGCCCGGCCTGGGTCCAGTCGCCTGCGCCTGCGCCGGGCGAGGGCCCCAGGCGTTGTTGCCGACGGATGGCATGGGGCCGTCAAAAGTGATGCGGCCCGCGTCCATCACCACCAGGCGGGGCTGAAAGCGCCGCAAATAGTCCACCTTGTGTTCGATGACCAGCACGGTGATGCCGGCCTTGGCGCGGATGTGCTCAATGACGGAAAAGATTTCGGCCGTGGCGGTGGGGTCCAGGTTGGAGGTGGGCTCGTCGAAAATGAGCACCTGGGGATTGGCGGCCATCATGGCGGCGATGGCCACCTTTTGCTTTTCACCGCCCGACAGGCTGGCCAGGGTCCGCTCGAGCAGATGCTCGGCGCCGACGATGGTCAGCGCCCATTCGATCTTGTCCTCGATCTCGGCGCGGGGCAGGCGCCGGTTCTCCAGCCCAAAGGCCACCTCGTCGCGCACGGTCAGGGTACAGAACTGGGTCTCGGGGTTCTGCTGCACCAGGCCCACCACCTCGGCCACGTCGTAGATGGGCCGGGTGCGCACGTCCATGCCGCCCACGGTCACGGCGCCCTGGGCCTCGCCGTCGAATTGGCGAAAGAGATAGCCGCCAATGGCCAGGGCCAGGGTCGATTTGCCGCAGCCCGAGGGCCCGGTGAGAACCAGGAACTCACCCGGTTCGATGGTCAGGTTCAGGTCGTGGAGGGCCGAGTGGTCGCTGCCGCGGAAGCGGTAGGTCAGGCCGTCAAGGACGATCATCGGTCCTCCACCCCTGCCGCGCCTGCGCAACCGTCGTTTGTACGGGCGACGCATGCGTCGCCCGTACCGGTGATCGTGCGGGGGCGACGGCGCAGACGAGGGGCGTCGCCCACAAGGGCTCTATGCACCCCTACGGACGCCGGTTCAAGCAGGCGCGCTGGATCGAGACCTGACAGGTCTTGAAGACCTGTCAGGTCTGGGGATCGGCGCGCGGGGCCATGGCTGCGCTTCATTGCACCTCGATACTCTCGATAGGGTAGGCCAGAACCTCGCCGCTGACGCGAGCCAGGGCAAAGGTCACGTTGTCCTCGCCGATGACGGTGAACACCCGCACGTCGTCGTCGGCCAAGACGTCGGCCAAAGGCAACTGGACCGGCCCGTCGCCAGCGTT
>CAYVLO010000219.1:0-5721 GCA_964452125.1 uncultured Anaerolineaceae bacterium
CTATGCCGAGTTCAACACCGGCGCATAACACACCCCAGCCGTCCCGGGGCCTGAATGCACGCCGAGCGCAGGAGACAGCTCAGCAACAAGCGACTCAATGCAGTCGATTCGCTCTTCCACCATCTGTTTCAGCTTTTCAGCCTCTTTTGGCGCTGCGGCATGCACATAGGCAATACGGATCTTGCCCAATCGGTTTGCCACACTTTCGACCCTATCGGCAATGGAACGATAGGCCCGGCTCCGGCTGCGAGCCTGACCCAAAGCCACAATTACGCCCTCTTCCATCCCGATCAGCGGCTTGATATTCAGTAAGCTGCCTACCAAGTGCGTGGCCCGACCAATTCGCCCACCCATGTACAGGTAGCGCAAGGTATCGGCCGTCTGGATCATCGCGCTGGTCGGGATCAAAGCTTTGACTCGGGTCACAATATCGGTAAGCGCAAGACCCGCCAAAGCGTCGCGGGCGGCCTGAACGGCCATCCAGCCCTGGCACATCGACACGTTCAGGCTGTCGATGACCTCAATGCGCAAGTTCGGCAAACGCTCACGCAACATCGACTGCGCCACACACGCTGCCTGATAGGCGCCGCTGCCCTTGGAGGTCATGTGGATGCTCACAATCTCCTCGACCCCCTCATCGACCAACTGCTGATACATGGCCACATAGTCACCGGGGCCAGGGCTAGCCGTGCGGGGCAGGTCAGTGGCGCTGGTCAGCCATTGGTAAAACGGACCGCGTTGAATCGAAACCAGGTCGCGAAGCACCTGCTCGCCGCGATGAATATAGTAGGGCACCCAACGGATGCTGAGAGAATCGAGGAGGGATTCGGGAATGCTAGCACAGCTATCGGTTACTATAGCAACGCGAGACATCGTTGACTCCTTGCCGGCGCCGGGGTGGAACCAATGAACTCGGACGCTCCTGACCGTTCAAGTGCGCCTTTTCGTTAGGCAGCCCTATTGTACACGAAAGCGCACCAAGATGCAAGTTGGCGCCACGATCCGATCCAGATTATGAACCGTCCCCAGTGCCTTGTCGAATCCGGTTGCAGGTTGACAGCCTGTTGATTGGCTGATACAATAGCAGCACAGTCCCCGCGTAGGGCGCAGGGCATTGACGAGTGCAGAGGAGGCGATTCCATGACCCAAAAGACGCAGGCTGATGTCCTGATTGTCGGAGCCGGCACCAGCGGATCCTATCTCGCCTGGCGCCTGGGCCAGCGCGGCGTGCGAGCGCTCGTTTTGGAAAAGAAGCGCCTCCAGGACTTGGGATACGACCTCGATATCTTTCACATGGATGAAGTCCGCTTTGACCAATTTGGCGTTCCCCATCCCACAGGCCAGGAGCTGATCGGCCACTTTGCCACCGGCTTGGCCTGGTCTCCCGACCTCCAGGTAGCCAATCGCGTCGACTATGCCTTCTACGTCATGCACAAGCCCTCGTTCCACCAGCGGCTGCACGCCTATGTGTTCGAATCGGGTGGAGAGATCTGGGACCAAACAGAGGTCACGCAGGTTCTCACCGAGGGAAACGCCGTGGTGGGCCTTGTTGCCGAACGCGAAGGACAGCCCTGGGAACTGCGCGCCCCCCTTGTCGTCGATGCGTCGGGCATCGATGGGGCGGTGCGCACCCGCCTGCCTCAAGACCTGGGCGTCGAGACCGATCCGATCACCGCCCAAGACACCCTCTATGTCTGCCTGGAGTTCCGCGAGGGCGTGGGGGAGGGCTGCCCAACCGGGCTCAATTTCTACCCGTTCCACAAAGCCTTCTGGAACCCAAGCCGCGACGGGGGCTCGATCCTGGGCATTGGCCAGCCGGGCAGTTTTGATTTCGCCTGGAAAAAACACGCCGAATGGCGCGAGGAATACTTTGGCGACCCCGGTCGGGTCGTGCAGCGCAAACAGGGCCGCACTCCCTACCGGCGCTCACCCTATTCGCTGGTTGGCAACGGGATCATGGTCGTTGGCGACGCGGCCTTTCAAACCAAGCCCTTCTCTGGCGAAGGGGTGACCTCGTCGTTCACCGCCTGTCAGATCGCCGCCGAGGTAGCCGTCAACGCTCTTCGCTCCGGCACTGCCAGCCGAGAAGCGCTGTGGCCCTACAACGTGGAATATTTCCGCGACCAGGGCGCCAAATTCGCCTCCCTTTTCGTCCAACTGCCGGCGGCAGCCGAGCTCTCGCGTCAAGAGGTCGATTTCCTCTTCCACAACAACCTGATTTTTAGCGGCGAGGACTTTCGACAGATGAACCTCAATTACGAGACCGAAATGACCACCGCGGGCACCCTCTCGATGGCGGTCAAACTGCTGTGGGGAGTAGCGCGAGGACGATTCTCGATGGCCAGCCTCCAACGACTCCTGAAGGTATCGTCCACCGCCGCCAAGATCAAGGCGCTATACCAACGCTACCCCGAGGATCCGGCCCTGTTCGAAGCATGGGTCGGCCAGGCCCGGCCCCTGTGGGGAGAGTCATAGGTCTGAAATCTTGTAGAGGAGGATCCCATGAGCGATAGGAACACCAACCCAGTCGAATCAGTGGAATGGGTCGAACTGCGATCGGGGCAAAAAATTGGAATCCGGCCCGTCCGACCTGACGACGCCCTCCGGTTGCAGGCGCTCTTTGAGCGCCTGTCGCCCGAAAGCGTCTTTTTGCGCTTTTTGGGTACACGGAAAACTCTGACCGACCAGGACGCCCAACGACTGGCCCACGTCGACTATGACCAGCGCATGGCCTTTGTCGCTACCCTGGACGACAGCGCCGAGGACAGCGGCGCCGACGAGACCCTGATTGCCGTCGCCCGCTACTCGGCCATCGCCGATAGCGACCCACCAGAAGCCGAGGCAGCCATCATTGTCGAAGATAGCTACCAACACCAGGGCCTGGGCACCCTGATGCTGGAACGTTTGTCGACCTATGCGCGCCAACATGGCATTCATCGCTTTTGGGCGGCCGTGCACCACAGCAACAGCCGTATCCTCCGGTTCCTCAAGCACAGCGGCCTGCCCATGGAAAAGAGCCTCGAAGACGGCATCTGGGATATCCATGTAAGCATCGTGTCCGAACCATGACCAACCGCGCTGTTGCCGATCATCGAGCCCCCTCCCTTTGGCCGGGGCCGTCCATCCGATGGAGCCATCGATGACCCACAGGCCTCATCTCCCCAGGAGCCTATCCAGCCAGATCACCCTGCGTTTCTTTGCCCTGATCCTGCTCACTGCGACCACAGTGGGCGTACCATCGGTGCTGCTCATTCGCAACCAGTTCGACCGGCAGGCTTGGGCCCAGGTCGAGCAGGGCATTCAGGCTGCAGAAGCCTTGTATGAGGCCCGCATGGTCGAATTGGAGGGGTTGGCCACCCTGATCGCCCAGCGCCCCACCCTTCAGCAACTCTTTCGCGGCAGGGATTGGGCCGCCTTGCAGTCCTATCTGGATACGCTCCGCGAGGGATCGGGCGTGGACCTCATCGCGCTGTGCGACACCCAAGGCAAAAGCGAGGCCACATCGGCGGCCGTTCCACTCCAGGGTATCTGTTCTTATGACAATTCCTCAAATTTTCACCTGGCGCCCGCTGATGCAGCGCCCCGTGCCTGGTTGGTGGCCGCCCAGCCCGGGCCCTGGCAGGCAGGCGCCGACGGCCCGCGGGTGATCGTTGGGTTGGCGCTGAATGACCGCCTGGCAGCCGATATGCGCGCCCAAACCGGCCTGGAGCACACCATCACCCTCGATGGAAAGCCGCTGGCTACCAGCTTTTCCCCTCCCCCTCCAGCTTCTGACCCAACCGCCCCACCTCCCTCTCGCACGTTCCGGGTGGGCGAACGCCGTTATTTCGCGGCCTTTTTGCCTCTGGATGGTTCGGGACTGGTCGCCGAAATGGCCCTGGATGTCACCGACATCGCTGCCACCCAGCGGAATCTGATGGCCGTGCTGATCGCTGGCATCGGCGCCATCCTTTTGGCCGCGTCGCTCTTTGGCGCCTTGCCCGCTCGGCGCATCAGCCAGCCCCTCTCTCACCTGGCCCGGGCTGCCGACGCCATGAGCCAAGGCGATCTGTCCACGCCCATCACCATCGAAACCGACATTCGCGAAGTGGCCCACGTGGCCCAGGCCCTGGAAAGCACCCGGGCCGACCTGCAGAACAGCGTGGCTGACCTGCGCCGCGAAAAGTACTGGGGCGACCACCTTTTGGCCTCCATCGTCGAGGGCATTGTCACCCTCGATCGCCGCGGACACGTCACCTTTTTCAGCGAGGGGGCCGAGCGGATCACCGGCTTGAACCGAGATCAGGTACTGGGAGCAAGCTGCGATCACCTCTTTAAACCCCTGGAAACGGAAGAGCCGTTTAGCCGATTGATCCCAGCGCCCGGCCAGCGCCAAAAGATCCCGGTCGAGTTTCGAGACGGGCGGCCGGCCATTCTGGCCGTCAGCGGCGCCCGCCTTGTGCCGCCGGAAGGCCACGACGCCCGGGTGGCGTTGGTTTTTCGCGACATCAGCGAAGAGGAAACCATGCACCGGCTGATGGGGCATTTCCTGGCCAACGTGGCCCACGAATTTCGCACACCCCTATCGGCTTTGGCCGCGTCGGTCGAGCTGTTGATGGATCAGGCGCCGGATCTGTCGCCCGAAGAATTGGGCGAGCTGTTGACCTCTCTCCACCTGGGGGTGCTGGGGCTGCAAACCCTCATCGACAACCTGCTGGCCAGTTCGAGCATCGAAGCCGGCCGATTCCGCGTGCACTTTCGGCCCACGGCTTTCAACGAGATCCTCGCCGAGGCCATTTCCACCATGCAGCCTCTGCTGGACAAACATGGTCAAAGCCTGATCGTACAGATCCCACCGTCGATCCCGACCCTCCAGGCCGATCCCCGGCGCCTGAGCCAGGTTCTTATCAACCTGCTCTCGAACGCCAGCAAATACGGCCCCGACGACGCCGAGATCGAGGTTGCTGCCAGCCTCGAAAACTCGTGGCTGCGCGTCACCGTGTCGGACTCGGGTCCTGGGGTCCCCGTCGATCAGCGCCAGGACCTGTTTCGGCGCTTTATGAGCCCCGGCCGCGGCACCAGCCATGCCGAAGTGGGCGCTGGTTTGGGGCTTTCGGTCGTACGGGCGGTGGTCCAGGCCCACGGGGGCGAGGTGGGCATCGACGATCGGCCGAGAGGCGGCGCCCGCTTTTGGTTCACCCTCCCCATCGAAAGGGACTCTTGATCCTCGGGAGCGAGGTTTTGTGAAAGCATTGATCGTAGACGATGACCGCGTTCTGGCCGACGTATTGGCCTTTACCCTGCGGCGAGAAGGGTTCGAGGTCATGCAGGCCTTTGACGGAGAAACCGCCCTACGGCGATGGCGGCAGGAAAACCCCGACTTGGTGGTCCTGGACGTCAATTTGCCGCAGCTCGACGGTTTTGCCGTCTGCCGCCGCATCCGCGAGGTAGCCGACACGCCCATTGTCCTGTTGACCGTTCGCGGCGAAGAGGACGACATCATCCATGGCCTCGAATTGGGCGCCGACGACTATATCACCAAACCGTTCAGCCCCCGCCAACTGGTCGCCCGGGCCAATGCCGTACTTCGCCGGGCGGGTCGTGCAACGGCTCCGGCGCTCCGTCAGGTCGGCTCGCTGGCGCTGGACCCCAGCCGCCGCGAACTACAGGTCGACCGCGGAGATCCGGTTTCGCTCACTCCTCTCGAAAACCGCCTGCTCGACTATTTGATCCTCAATGCCG
>CAYVLO010000220.1:0-5706 GCA_964452125.1 uncultured Anaerolineaceae bacterium
TCGGAGGTCTTGACTTACAAAAGGAGCAGAGCCCCACACTGTGGGGCTCTGCAAGTGTTGACATTACTCGGCGAATTGTGAGCATTTAGAAGTAGGTCATGATGTCGCTAAAGACACCACCGATGGCCGGGCCGAGCAGCATCAGGACGGCAATCACGACAACAGCAATCAGTACAAGAATCAAAGCGTATTCAACCAACCCCTGTCCTTCTTCGCGCGGTAGAAACAACATCGTATTCACCTCCTTTCTCCGAGAATTCTTGGGACTGCGTTCTCTCCCCTTGCTTGAGGCCATTATAGCATGCCAAAGGGATTTTGGCAATAGGAAAGTGGTACTATTGAACCGAATGCGGTATGGTCATTCGCACTTTGGTGCCCTGCCCGATCCGGCTTTCGATTTGGATGTTGCCCCCCAATAGTTCAATCCGCTCCCGCGTGGTGGAAAGGCCCAAGCCCTGCCGGCCCTGCCCGGGGATGTGCACTGCCTTTGCGTCAAAGCCGCTGCCATCATCCTCCACACTGACGATCAACATTGTGTCCTGAAAGTCCAGAGAGACCTGGGCATGAGAGGCGTGGGCGTGTTGCTCGATGTTGGTCAGCAGCTCTTGCACGCCGCGAAACACGGCTACTTCGGTGTATGGGGGCAGGCGCGCCTCGCGGCCAAAGATCGTATAGTGTACCGATAGCCCCGTGCCTTCCTCAAAGTCCTGCACATATTGTTTGAGGGTGGGGACCAATCCCAGGTCGTCCAGCATCATGGGCCGCAGCGTCAGGATAAACTCGCGGATCTCTTTGAAGGTGGCCGCTGTCGTAGTCTTTAAATTGGCGAGTTCCGCTCGCGCCTGAACCGGATCGCTGTCGAACAAAAGCTCGCAGATCTCGGCTTGCAAGATCAGATTGGTCAGCGACTGAGCTGGGCCGTCGTGGATCTGCCGGGAGAGGCGGAGGCGCTCGTTTTCCTGAGTCTCGATGACGCGAACCAGGTCGCTTGGAGCCCCTGCGCCTGCCAGTCCACCTTTTCCCGAAAAATCGGACGGTGAAATGTGGCTGGCCGCCTCGATGATTCGGTGGAGTCGTTCGCTCTGCTGTTGCAAGCTCTGCTGGCGATATTGGTGCTGTTCCAGTTGGCCGCGCATCATGAAAAGGCGCAAATGGGCTTCGTGGGCAGCGTCATAGATCTCTTTGATGTCGCTGCGAGGGTACGTCTCCAGGTTCATTTCCATCTGGCGCACGCGGCTGACCAATTGCGTGTTGCGCTGGGCCAGCTTTTCCACTTCGGTTGTGCCCTGCCGGATGAGAACGTCGATCTCTTTGAGTTCGCTTTGGACCTGGTGATAGTCCTCCTGACTTTCCTGGATCAAGACCCGCAGTTGATCGATGCCCGATGAGCCCTTTTTGTCTTCTGTCATGGTCTCCCTCATACACCCTGGGGGTATGGGTGTGCTATTTTCCAAACTGATCTCAACGTGGAACCTGCGTGCTCCAATCGTGAAACGATCTCGATTTCACACCGGCTTTAGCCAATATCCTGAAGGTGAATCCAGCCCCGGCGAAGGGCATAGATGGCGGCCTGAGTCCGGTCGTTCACCGCCAATTTGCGAAGGATACTCGTCATGTGGTTTTTGACCGTTTGCTGGCTGATTTTCAGGTCGAACGCGATCTCTTTGTTGCTTTTTCCCTGGGCGATGTGCTGCAGGATCTCCATCTCGCGCAGTGAAAGGGGCATGAGGAGCGATCCAAATTCGTCACCAGCATTGTGGTCGGCCTGCTCGAACTCTGTGAGAAGCCATGCTCCAACTTGGGGTTTTTCCAGGACGCGGTCTTCCACCACATAGCTTCCCTGGTGAACGAGTCGGATCGCTTCGATGAGCCGGCGTGGGCTTACGTCTTTGGGAAAGTAGGCCGACGCGCCTGCCCGGATGGCGTGAAAGACCTGTTCGTCGTCGTGGTAGGCGGTGAGCATGATAATGCCGATTTTCAACGTGGTGTCCTTGAGGGTACGAGCCACCTGAAGGCCGTTCATGCTCGGCAGATTGATGTCCAGCAACATCACATTGGGGACTGCACTTTGGGCCACTTCAAGCGCTTCCGCACCGTCTTCAACCTCGGCGATGACCTCCAGATCGTCCTCGTTTTCCAGGACGCGACGCAACCCCTGGCGAAAAACCGGGTGATCGTCGACCAGCATGACCGTGATTCTCTCCATAGGTCCCCTACCTTCCCTTGCCGGTACCGAGCCAACCCGTTGACCGATGCGGACTGCTCCGAACGCCTTCCATTGAATGAACGCCTCCAGTATACCATAGATTGGCTTTCCTTACAACTCTTAGGGATCGCTTCTGGCGATTACTTGGTAAACGCACAAGTTTTTGCGTCCTTTGGTGCGAGTCCAGGCATAGTCGGTGCAACGGATTTTCTCAAGTTGAGGATGGGCGTCGAGCTGGACGTAGGTCGGTCCAAAGTCGGGGAAAAAGACGGCATAGCGGGCTCCTTGCTCAACGATCCATTCGACCAGCTTGTCCGCGTCGGTCATAAACGGGATCACTTCCGGCGAGATCAATCCTGCCATATCCAACAGGGGGCGATCGCTCAGATAGCCCACGGCGCCGATGTCGTGAACGGCGATGAGGTCTCCCGGCTCGGTGTTCTCATTCAGCCAGTGGGCTGTGGCAATTAACTCGCCTTCGATATAGCCCACATCCTGCACATAGGTATTGGCTCCTACAACCCAGAACCCAAGCGCCCCGAGCGCCACAGCGGGAATCACCGCGCGGCTGATGACTCGGATCAGCAATTGAGGAGA
This sequence comes from uncultured Anaerolineaceae bacterium, assembly GCA_964452125.1. Lineage (GTDB taxonomy): Bacteria > Chloroflexota > Anaerolineae > JAAYZQ01 > JAAYZQ01 > CAZNQW01. The sequence goes on from CAYVLO010000220.1 coordinate 2,804, forward strand.
ACTGGGACGGTTCAGCCTGCTCGTCCCCCAAACGCCATAGAGGAACAACAGGGGGATCGAGGGGATGCTGTAGCGGCCGTGCTGATACCCCATGGGCAGTCGGAGGGCATATCCCGCCAAAAAGATCAACCACCAGGCCATGGGGACCAGCGCCGACCAGCGGCGCTCTCGGATCAATTGGTAAGCAGCATAGAGGAATCCGGGCATCAGGAGGACCTGGGCTCCTACCAGAGTAGGTTTCAAGATTTGCCAAAAGGGCAGGGGCAGGTCCAGAGCGATCGCATATTCCGTTTGCTTGGCATAGTAGGTGTTGGGCCAGAACGAGCCCGAGACCTTCAGGTTAAAGGCGACATAGGGGGCCAGGACCAGCCCCAGGCTGAGGAGGGATATCCCGGCAGCCATGAGCCGCATTTTGAGTGCGCCGCGCAGGGTGGACAGGGGAAAAAGGAACATCGCGCCGATGACCAATCCCGCCAGGACAATGCCCTCTGGCCGGGCCAGGGTGAGGACACCGCCCATCAGGCCAATGCCCACGGCGCCGACCATCGTCTGTTCGACCTGGAGCGTGACCGGGCCCGCTGCCGACATGCGTTCGGCGAGTTGGCCGGCATAATAGTCGAGCAGCGCCAGCGAGAGAGCCGTAAACAGCATCGTCTCCATCCCCGAGATCGATGCCCAGACGAGGTGGAACTCGACAGCGCAAAGCAAGCCCGTCAGGAAGGCGGCCCAGGGCCGCGCAAGGGGCAGCCTCGCAGCCAGGCGGTAGGCGAACCAGGCCGTGGCTGCCAGCGACAGGGCGCCCATCGCATAGGCCCAGGCCCGATAATCGACGCCGAGCAGATAGCCGACAGAAAGGAGATAGCTCCAGGCCGGAGACGTGGATCCAGCGCTGGGCTCGCCGGGCCGATAGGCGAGCTGCCCTGTGGCTGCCAGGTTCCGGGCATACGTCTGATGGATCCAGGCGTCGTCGAGGGGAAAGCTGAGGGGGTGTTCGAGCCCGCCGATCAGGAGATAGCCCCCGGCGCCCAAAAGCGCACACGCAAGGAGAATCAAGGCCACTGCCCCTTTGGGCAGACTTTTCTCGGAGAAAGGTTCGGCTGTCTTGGCTGTGCTCATGGCATTTCCTCAAGAATCTCGTAAATCTGTATCTGATCCTGGCCAGTCCTTTTGGTCCAACGGGCGGCCAGCCGGTCCGCGACCATCGAGCCAGCATACAGCTCGTCGAGGGTACGGGGTCGCGAACCGTCGAGCAGCAGGTAGCGTGCGCCAAAGCGGTCGGCCACCGTCAGCACTGTCGTCAGCGGCTCATTGGGGATCATGATGGCCGGCTGGGCCGTGTGCCAATAGTAACTGGCCGGGTTGCCTGCCATGACAAGGCCTGGTTGCGCCTGTTGGCCCTTGAGCCAGTCGTTGGCCTCCTGATAGGCGACGTCTCGCTGATTCCACGGGTCGGCAAGGACATTATCATAGAGGAGAAAAAGGGTAACCATCAGGCATACTATCACCAGTCCGGCGCTAAACACGGGCCACGCCCGGGTCAGGCGCCAGTGGGGCAGGCGCCGCACAGCCCATCGAAGCGCGAGTTCCAAGCCGGGGCCTGCAGTGGCGTATACAAAGGGCAGCACTGCCGAGGCCGAGTGAAACAGGGCGCCGCGGGGACCTGGAAAGGTGAAAATAAAGGTCATCACCAGAAAAAGCAGAGGGAGGTAGATCCCGCAGGGCCACAAGAGCCGCTTGCCGCGGAGCCGCCAGGCGCCCAACGCCGAAAAGGGAAGCAGGATGACGCCAAAGGCTTCGGCCCACAGCCGCCCTGCATTGGTGAGCAGGGCGTCCCATTTCGAGGTCAGGATTTCCTTCCAGCCCCAGGCCAGGTAGCCGTCGAGGGTGGGCGTGCGTCCATAGGCAAATAGGTCGTCGTAGGTGGTAAGCAGGATGGACGCGGCGCCGGCTGTGCTCAGCGGCCGGCCCATGACGGCCAGATTGCGGGCAAACCAGGGGCCCATGACCAACAAATAACCAATCAGGGTCAAGGTAACGTTGGCAATTACACTCGCAATTCGTCTCTTGCCGCCAGGTGTGGAGCCAAAGGACAGGGGAAAGGCGGCAAATAGCAGGGTCACGCCCGCCAGCAGTAGGCCATCAGCGCGCGATAGGTGGGCGATGCCCGCTCCCAGCCCCGCCAGGGCAAACCACCCCGTCGTTTGATCCCGTAGCCCGCGCCCCGCAGCCCACAGGCACAGTCCGCCCCCCAACGCAAAGGGCGCAAAGGTCTCGGGCAGAACAAAGACGTGGGCATAGGCGCCTGGGAACAAGGCCAGGACTCCCGCCAGGAGAGCATGCTTTCGCTCCCGCGTCAGATCCCAGGCGACCAGGTAGGCGCCGGGCGCCAACAGCGCTGACAACAGTACGAATGGCGCTTGCATCGCCTGGAAGGAAGGACCAAAAAGAACCAGACCCAACCAGCCGATGAGGGAAGCCAGGGGCATCCAATAGGTGAATCCCGGGTGAGGCACAGCATCGGGCGTGTCCAGATAGTTCCAGATAAAGGGTTCCTGGAACCCTTGGCCACGGTAAAGCTGTTCGGCGCCCACGGCATAGTAATAGGCGTCGGCATACCCGGGCTGCTGCAAGAGCAGCGAGGTGGAAAACCGAACCGCGATGGCGGCCAATGTCAGCAGGATAAGGATCCGTCCGTGCTCGCGCATGGTCCTGGCTTTCTCTGAGTCGAGTCCCGCGGGCAGTAAATCCGCGACCCTTCTCTGATGGTGGTCGACGCTTATCCTCCTAAAGATACACCAAATGGCCTAAAATGTCCAGAAATGATATTGTACAAAAAGCCAACATACGGATCTAGCAGCCTGTCGGAGAGAAAACCACCGAGGCAAAACGCCGTCTATTTTGTC
>CAYVLO010000221.1:0-5704 GCA_964452125.1 uncultured Anaerolineaceae bacterium
ACCTCGGGGTAGAGTTGGATTTGATCGAGAAGCGGGGGTCGTTCTATTCGTACAACGGGGAGCGATTGGCGCAGGGTCGGGAGAACGCCAAGCAGGCGCTCATTGAGAACCCGGCGCTCTGTTTCGAGATCGAGAATGCCATTCGGCGCGAGACCGGGTTGCCGGAGTTGGATTTTGCGCCGCCCTTTTCCTTCTCTGAAGAGGACGGTGCCCCCGACCGACATCCAGAAGCCATCAAATCCTCCTCCCTACCCGATGAGGTAGAGGAAGAGGAGCTTGTGGACGAGCCAGAGGATGAGATGGAGGAAGAGGTGTTGTTAGAGGATGAGGCAGACTGACTCATAGGAAGAATCCCAGCCGAAATCTTTTTGGACATGTGATAGTAACGCTGTTTGTAACAAATGTGTGGGATACTGGCCTCAGGCCAAAGGCTCGAACCATGGCCGAGTACAGAGCACAAGGAGATAGAAATGGCAACGGGCAAGTTCTCAACAACAGGCCCGAGATTTTTGAGGCCAACAAGGACATCATCGAGAACCCCAACCTGATCCGGCCTGGTTGGAAGCTGCGCATTCCCTAGGTAAGAGGCCTCGCCGCGTTTGCGTTCAGGGCGCAAGCAGCGCCCTCTCGCGCATGACCGGGGAGCCCAGGGGCGCCTACCCACGGGCAGAAAAGGCGTAGGTTGCCCCGCCCATCGTGAAACCATGCGGAGTCGTAACAGGAACCTCTTCCGCTCAGGAAATTCGTAATGACTCGTGTCCACAATCCCACGTCCAGCAGACTTGCTCTGGGCGTGGGATTGTGTTAAAATGGCCCGGTGGAGGTGAAAGGTGAGCGAGACAAGTGAGGAACTGCCCAGCCCTGGCAATTCTGGTGACCCTGTAGGCCCGACCAAAGGCTCGTCCCGCGCTTACATCATCGTGGCTGCCATTTTGGTGGTCGTGATTGTGGTGACGGGCGCCTATTTGGCCAAGGTGCTTTTATCTGATGCCGACGCAGAGCCCGAGGTTCAAGCCGAGGTGTCGCCCACTCTGGCTGCCACCTTTACGCCTGGCCCCACAAAAGAGCCCACGAACACACCCGCGCCGCCCCCTTCGGCCACGCCGGCGCCCTTTGTGATGACGGACGACTATACGGCTGTGTATGGCCTTGCAAGCGCGGGCGCGCGGCCTTCAACAGAATGGACCGGCTTCTTTGGGCAGGTATCTGACGCCGACGGCGAGCCCGTTGCCGATGTGCCCCTGATTGTCCTGTACACCGATGGCACCCCGGTGGAACTGGAGGGCGTGCTCACGTCTCCGATTGTCGAGACCGACGCCCAGGGTTCCTACGAAATACGTCTGGCGGATGCGCCACTGGCAGGCGTGTGGAGCCTGGTGGTCCTGACCGAGGAGGGCTACCCTGCATCCGATTTCATGACCTTTGCGACCGATCTGAACAGCGATTCGGGCGTCCAGCAGATTCAGGTCATTTGGCAGGAAAAGCCCTAGCGACTGTGTTGGCCTTTTTCTTTACTTCCGGACCCAGCCCCAGGGCTTGGATTGGTTGTTGGCGACCTCCCCCAGAGCAAGCCCCCACCCAATGGGAATCATAGGAGCAGTCATGCGGATCGAACATCATTTTGAGAGCGATGGCTTTTGGGCGCTCAAGCCCGAATGGAACGAATTGGTCCACAGGAGCAGAAGCGATACCCTGTTCCTCACCTGGGAATGGCAGTCCATCTGGTGGCGCCATCTGGGCGAAGGGCGCCTCTTGCTTCTGGGATTCCGCGCCGAGGACGATGGGCGGTTGGTGGGCATTGCGCCCCTCTTTTTTTGCGATCAGCCGGATGGCGTGGTTGCCATCCATCAGGTGGGCTGCCGGGATGTGTCGGACTATTTGGATCTGATCGTTGAACAGGGGCAGGAGGACGCTGTGTATGCCGCGTTCCTGGAGTATCTTGAGCAGGAGGCGCCCCCGTGGGACGTGATGGATCTGTGCAACCTCCCTCCACAGTCATTGGCGCCGTCCAGTCTGCGCGATCTGGCTCAGGCCCGAGGCTACCAGACGCTGGTCGAAGTGGAGGACGTCTGCCCCATCATCGAGCTACCCGAGACCTGGGATGACTATTTGGGCACCCTGAGCAAAAAGCAGCGGCACGAAGTGCGCCGTAAATTGCGCAAAGCCGATGCCGAGGCCGACACCCGCTTTATCGTCGTGGGACGCGACCACGATCTGGAATCGGCGATGCACACATTTATCGATCTTCACCAAAAGAGCACGCCCGAGAAGGACCAGTTCATGGATCCCACCATGCAGGAATTCTTTTTTGAGGTGAGCCAGGCCCTGCAACAGCAAGGATGGCTGCAATTGACCTTTGTGGAGATGGACGGGCAAAGGTCGGCCTCGTTGCTCAACTTTGATTACGGCAGCGACATTCTGGTCTATAACTCGGGCTACGATCCCGATCAGTTTTCCCAACTCAGTCCGGGGATCGTGGTCACTGCCCGTTGCATCGAACATGCCATCGAGCTGGGCCGGAAGCGGTTCGATTTCTTGCGCGGCGACGAAGTGTACAAATACCGCTTTGGGGCCCAGGACACCGAGATCCGGCGGCTCGTCGTGGCCAAGCCGGGTGTGGCGTTGGATGTGATCTGCTAAAGGGTTTAGAGGAAGGAACACGATGGCCGACCCAATTCAGTGTACAACCTGCGGTGCGGTTCTGCTCAAAGAGGACCTGTTCTGTGGCGAGTGCGGTGCGCCGCGCCCTGCTCCGGGCGATGCGATGGCCGACGCCATTGCGCCGGAGACGATTCCTCCCGTGGGGGCAATCCCCACCGCGCCGAGTCCGGTTCCCCCGGTTCGCTCGGCAGGCGGCGCGCACACCGGCTGGCGCGTAGCGGCCTACACGTTGCTGGGCCTCGGGGGGTTGGCCTTGGTGGCCGGCCTTTTGGTCTTTATTCTGGCGGGCACGTCGTCCTCGGAGGGGTTCACCACGGCGGAGAATTGGTTGTTCTCGGCGGGATGCTGCCTGTTGCCCATCGCCGGCTTTGGCGTTCTGTCGGCAGTGGTGGGGGCCGCCATCTGGTACACGCGTCTGCGAAATGTCTGAAACCCCTCAACACCTCCTGCTTCACGATGCCAACGCCATTGAGGCCGCGGTGTCCGAGTGGTTCCAGGTGGAGGACACCACCCTCGGGCTCTCCCATCAGCCGGATACAATCCGGCTGCGGGGCGTCCTCAAGGTTCCCTCCCACCAGGCCTATCCCAAACTGGCCCGAGCACTGGGAACGCTGGGCTATACGGCCCTTCTCCAACGAGACAAATCGCTGGGGCTCGATGTGCTGCTGGCGGTTCCCGGCGTGCCCGTCGCCGCGGGCAAGTCGCGGCTGTGGGTGAATGCCCTGCTTTATCTTTTGACGCTGCTGGCTACCCTCTTTGTGGGAGTCACCTGGTCGGACCAGATGCCTGCCGACGCCGATTGGGCCTGGATGGCCACCCATCTCTGGATGGGCTGGCCCTTTGCCTTGAGCCTGATGGTGATTTTGACCGGGCACGAGCTGGGTCATTATTTCGCCGGGCGGTATTACAAAGTGCCGGTGTCGCTGCCCTACTTTATCCCCATGCCGATTCCGCCGCTGGGCACCATGGGCGCCTTTATTGTCATGCAGGGGCGGACCGTCGACCGGCGCCAGATGCTGACCGTGGGAGCCGCCGGGCCTCTGGTGGGCTTTGTTCTGGCGATCCCTCTCCTGATTTTGGGGCTTTCGCTGTCCACCGTGGGGCCCATGCTCCAGCCAGAACCGGGCACCGCGGTATTTGTGGAGGGCAATTCACTTCTCTACCTTTTGGTCAAATATGCCATGTTTGGACAGATCCTGCCGGGCAGCGGCGCTTCCGTCGATTTCCTGCAGGCTCTGGGCCAGATCGGGGCGGCTCTGTTTGGCCTGGTGCCCATCGATCAGGGGATGGACGTGCACATCCACTCGGTGGCGCTGGCGGCCTGGGCCGGCCTCTTGGTGACGGCATTCAACCTGATGCCCGTCGGCCAGTTGGATGGTGGGCATGTGCTGTATAGCCTGGTGGGCCAGCGGGCCCGGCTGCTGACCTGGCCTGTGATCGGATTCCTGGTCCTATTGGGCCTTTTGTTCTGGCAGGGCTGGTTTTTGTGGGCGGCCTTGATCTTTTTGTTCGGCCAATCCCACCCCGATCCTCTGGACGATATCACGCGCCTGGATGCGCCGCGCAAGCTCATCGCCATCCTGGTGCTCCTGATCTTTTTCCTCACGTTCACCCCGCTGCCGATGCAGCTCATCCTGGGCGAGGCGCCGGCCGCCGGTTCCGGGCAGGTCTTGGGCCTGGGGGTCCTGGTCGCCTGGGTGGTGGCGGCCCGGCGCTTGGGCCGACCTGCTCGCGGTGGATCGCCTCTGCGTTGACGCCGCAGCCGCGGACATTTCGGGATAGGCATCGTAGGGGCGACGCATTCCCAGAAACCAACGGCTCGCCGCATTGTCTCGGACAGGGGATAACTGGCTGCCCTGGTCAGGGTGTTGCAGGAATGCGTCGCCCAATAATGGATTTCACTCCCAATAACGGACGCCATGACGCACGATCATTCCCGGAAACGGGATTCTTTGCCCCGTCCAGGGTTCTATGGTACACTGACTGGGTAGAACGGACCAAAGGAGCAAAGCGAGTATGCAGAAGAAAGGTCGAGTTTTCAGCGGGGCGCGACCCACCGGTCGCCAGCATCTGGGAAACTATCTCGGCGCCATCCGCAACTATGTGGATTTGCAGGATGAATACGAATGCGTCTACAGTGTGGTAGACCTCCACGCGCTGACGACGCTGGAAGACACCGACAAACTGAAAGAGTGGACCCGGGAGATGGCGTTGGACTGGCTGGCAGCCGGCATGCGCCCGGAAGAGACCATCGTCTTTATCCAATCTCACGTGCCCCAGGTCACCGAGTTGCACACGATCCTGTCGATGGTCACACCTCTGGGCTGGTTAACCCGGCTGCCGACCTTCAAGGAGAAGGTGCGCCAGAATCCCGAAAATGTGAACTATGGGCTGGTCGGCTATCCGGTTCTCATGGCCTCGGACATTGCGCTTTACAAAGCCGATACGGTTCCGGTGGGCGTGGATCAGGCGCCCCACCTCGAGTTCACCCGGGAGATTGTGCGCCGTTTCAACCGGTTGTTTGGCGAGGTCCTGGTGGAGCCACAGGCCAAGCACACCGAATTCACCAAGGTGCTGGGCATTGATGGCGTCGCCAAAATGAGCAAGTCGCTGGACAATCATATCGAGATCGCCTCCACGCCGGAAGAGATCTGGCAGCGGGTGCGGATGATGGTGACCGATCCGGCGCGCCAATACCGCCACGATCCGGGCCATCCCGAAGTGTGTAATGTGTTCTCGTTGCACAAGTTCTTTTCGGCCGACGAGGTCGATCAGATTGAGATAGACTGCCGCTCGGCCAAGATTGGATGCGTCGAGTGCAAGCGGAATTTTGCCAATCACCTGAGCGAGTACTTTGGGCCGTTCCGCGAGCGACGCGCCCAATATGCCGCCGATCCCAACTATGTCCCCGACGTCCTGGCCGATGGCGCGCGCCGGGCGCGGGCCATTGCCGACGAGGTGATCGGCGAGGTAAAGGCGGCCGTGGGCTTGCCCTAGCAGCCTGTCGGAGAGAAAACCACCGAGGCAAAACGCCGTCTATTTT
>CAYVLO010000222.1:0-5680 GCA_964452125.1 uncultured Anaerolineaceae bacterium
GCACGTCCCCTCGCCTGGGTGGGCGGTCAGTTCAAAAGAGGCGCCCACCGCGGCCGCCCGCTCGCGCATCACCTGCAAGCCGAAATGAGGTTGATCCTGCGCCGCAGCAAGCTGGACCGGGTCAAAGCCCCGTCCCTCATCCACAATGCTGATGACGACATCGCCCTCGCCGGGCTGAATGGTCACGCGCGCCTGCTGGACCTGAGCGTGTTTGCGCACATTTGTGAGGGCTTCTTGGATGATGCGGAACAGTTGTAGGTGCGCCGAGCTGGGCAAAGCGGCCACAGCCTCCTCGTCGGCGTACAATTGGACGTGAATGCCATAATGAGCGCGATAGTCGGTCAGGTACTCGTGGAGGTTGGGCAGGAAGGTGATCCCCGGCAGCATGAGCGCCCGCAGGTTAAAGATCTGCTCGCGCACGTTGGTGTAGGCTTGGCTGATGAGGTCTTGCAGCTCTTCCAGGTGAATGCGCACCTGCGGCCGGCAACTGGCCGTGAGCAGCGAATGGGTAAACGAGGCCTTGAGCTGCATCGAGCCCAGGGTCTGGGCCAGATTGTCGTGGATCTCGCGGGACAGGCGGACCCGCTCTTCCATCACGGCCAGTTGTTGGGCGCGTTGGTAGAGCCTCGCGTTCTCGATGGCCAACCCCACCACGCTGGCAATGCCCCGAGCCAGGTCGATCTGCTCCTGCTGAAAGGCATAGTGACGATCCAGAGTGATGACCCAGGCCAGGGCCACCACATGGTCCGAGGCCACGCAGGGCACGCCCAACCACGACTTGCTGCCCCATTGCTGAACCCGCTCGGGGGGAATCCGCGGATCGTTCCCAGCATCGTAGGTGGTCAAGGGTACCTTTTTCTCGATCACTTCCAGGCTGAACCCATCCAACTCCTCAAAAGACAGGCTGCGGTCAAAGTACCCCAGCCGGTCGGCGGCCTCGCGGGCGCGGGCATCGGTGATGGCCGTTGGCTTGAAGGTCACCAGCCGGTGCTCTTCGTCCACCTCGGCCACGATGCAGGATCGCATCCCCAGGGCTTTGGACAGCATGGTGGCGACCATCGCCAGAACCTCATCAATCTCCAGGGTAGAGCTGGCGGCCTGGGCCGTGGCCAACAGCTGGGCCGTCTGCTCGCGCTGTTTCTTGAGGAGTCGATTGGTTTCGGCGCTATACAGGTCACTGAAATGCCCCGTCATCCAGCGCAGCAACCCGTCCCATTCGGCGCACAGATCCCAGATCTGGGTGGGGTCCATGCCGGGAGTCTGGCGGAGGACGGAAATCAGGGCCTCGCGGCCCACGAGCAAGGCTTCGATGATCTCGGCGGCGCGATAGCCGTCCCGCACCGCTCGCTGGCTGAGATCCGACAGGCACGCTTCCAGACCCTCCCGGCTATCGGTGGTGAGCGATTCGACGACGGCTGCCAGAGCATGGCTGGCTGTGTCGTGGGCCTGCTGCCACGTCAGGTCGGGTTGATCTGGGGCCGCCAACTCCACTACGCGCTCGGCCCAGGCCGCGGCTACCTCCTGCCCGCGCACCTGCAGCCAGCCCGCCAGATTTTGGGGCAACTCGTGCCGGTTCTGTGTGCTCACCCGTCCCATCTCCAAGAATCTGGGGCCATCTTAGCACAAATGCCCCATGGCGTCAACGTGGGTAGATCGCCCCGCAGGGCAATTTCCACTCGTACGGGCGGGCGCATCAACGTAAGCCTGTTAACGAGGAATCATGGATACTCCTATGGATCTTGTGGGAAGCTCTGCATGGAACCCCAAAAAAGCCGTCACCTCCGCCTGCCTGTGCCGGGAGGCGCAAGCGGATTCCGCCGTGAGAGGGCATGGCAGAGGTAACCCGAAATTGTACGGGCGAGGCATGCCTCGCCCGTACGGCACGACGGGGCGCCCCTACGATGGCTTCTTGGCCTCTGGAGTGAGTGCCCCTGCTTTGGCAAGCCCCGCCGGGCAGCGGTTGCGCCCGCCGCCAGATCGTGGTATACTCCCCTCGCACAGCATCACAGGGAGGGACCATGAGCCAAGAGAGCTATCACATGACCCCGGATCAGTTCCGGGAAGCGGGCCGGGCCGTCGTCGATTGGATCGCCGACTACTATGAGCGCATCGAGACCTTTCCGGTGTTGTCTCGGGCGCAGCCGGGCGAGATCCGCGCCTCGCTGCCGCCGGCGGCGCCGCGCCAGGGCGAAGCCTTTGCCGACATCCTGGCCGATGTGGAGCGGCTGATCCTGCCGGGCATCACCCACTGGCAGTCGCCCAATTTCTATGCCTATTTCCCGGCCAATAGCTCCGGGCCGTCCATCCTGGGCGAGCTGCTGGCGGCGGGCCTGGGCGTCCAGGGGATGCTGTGGGCCACCAGCCCGGCCTGCACCGAGCTGGAGACCCACGTCCTCGATTGGCTGGCCGACATGCTGGCCTTGCCCGAGGCGTTCAAATCCTCGTCGACGGGCGGCGGCGCCATCCAGGACTCGGCCTCGAGCGGGGCCCTGTGCGCCCTGATCGCAGCCCGCGAGCGAGCCACCGGCTATCGCGCCCGCGAGCAGGGCTGCGATGGCCGATTGGTGGCCTACGCCTCGACCCAGACCCATTCCTCGGTCGAAAAGGCGGCCATGATCGCCGGCATCGGGCGCCAGAACCTGAGGGCCATCGGCGTCGACGCCAATTATGCCATGCGCCCCGACCTACTGGCTCGCCAGATCCAGGAGGACCGCCAGGCCGGGCTGGTGCCCGCCTTTGTGTGCGCCACCATCGGCACCACCTCGTCCAATGCCCTCGATCCGCTGCCCGAGATTGGCCGCATCTGCCGCCAGGAAGGCCTGTGGATGCACGTCGATGCGGCGATGGCGGGCACGGCGGCCCTGTGCCCCGAGTTTCGTTACACCCACGCCGGGGTCGAGTACGCCGATAGCTATTGCTTTAACCCTCACAAGTGGATGTTCACCAACTTTGACTGCGATTGCTTCTGGGTGGCCGACCGGGCGGCGCTGATCCAGGCCCTGAGCATCCTGCCCGAATACCTGCGCAACCAGGCCACCGAATCGGGCGCCGTCATCGACTATCGCGATTGGCAGGTGCAACTGGGCCGCCGCTTCCGGGCCCTCAAGCTGTGGTTCGTCATCCGCCACTATGGGATCGAGGGGCTGCAACACCACGTGCGCAACCACGTCCGAATCGCCCAGGAATTCGCCCAATGGGTGCGCGACTCGGACGAGTTTCGCCTGGCGGCCCCGGCGCCGCTGAATCTGGTCTGCTTCCAGCACAGGGAGGGCGACGAGGCCAGCCAGCGCATCATGGATCGCGTGAACCAGAGCGGCGAGGTCTTTATGACCCACACCAAGCTGGATGACCGGTTCACCCTGCGCATGTGCATCGCCCAGACAAATACCGAGGCCCGCCACGTGCGCCGCGCCTGGGAACTGATCCAGGCGGCCGCCGCCGAGCTGTAGGGGGCAACGCGCCCGGGGCAACGGGGGTGACGGCTCTATGTGGAGTGCGGCACCAAGGTGCTGCAGGCCGCGTCGTACGCTACACGCCCATGGGAACTCAGGGCACCCCCGTGGGAGATTGGGCCAGGCCAACCGAGACCGACCGGGCAACGCCTTAAATGCGGGGGTCCGGGGCCGCCCGGGGCCCGGGCCGGGGGTGTGGGGGGGCGGGGGGGCCCCCCCAAAAAGCGGGGGGGGGAGAATAAACGGCCCCCGGGCCGGGGGTGTGGGGGCTCGGCGAGCCCCCACAAATACGCTGCGGTGCAAGAAGACAGGCCACTCGAGCGTTGGGGCCCTGTGGGCAGAGGATGCACAACGCCATGCCTTTGTGGAACGAAGGGCGCAAGCAAGCTTGCGCACTCCAGAGGGCACACAACGGCCATGCGTTTGTGGAACGAACAGATGGACCCCCGTTTTCACGGGGGTGACAGACAGGGTCCTAGACGCCGTCCGCGTCGTCGTTCCCGCGCAAGCGCCTGCGTACTCGCAGGCAGAACCCATATGGATAGCGCAGGCTGGATGTCAGGAGGTAGGTATGGAAAAACCGGATAGCCGACACTCCCCCATTTCGATGGAGGAACTCTATTTCTTTCCCCAGCACGAGTTGAACCTCGAGCCGTTGGATGCACCAGGGTGGGTGCTGGATATCGGCGGAGGCGGCGAGGGCATCATCGGCCGGCTGATGGGCGACCGGGTGGTCGCCGTGGACCAGAGCCGCCAGGAGCTGGTCGGCGCGCCGCCCGGCCCGCTGAAAGTCGAAATGGACGCACGCGAACTCGAGTTCCTGCCCGATTCCTTTGGCCTGGTCACCAGCTTTTTCTCGCTGATGTTCATGCCGGGCGAGGACCACGGACCGGTATTCGCCGAGGCGCTGCGGGTGTTGGCGCCCGGCGGCCGCTTCCTAATCTGGGATCTGGACCTGCCCACCTGTCTGGACCCCAGCCGGAGCCTGGCTGCGGTGCCCCTGAGGATTCGCCTGCCCCTCGAAGACGTAGAGACCTCCTACATCACGCCCTGGCCCGCCCACGCGCAGGACCTGGACTATTATTCCGCCTTGGCCGAGCGGATGGGGTTCGAAATCCTGGAAGCGCGCCAGGAAGGGCAGGTGATCCTTCTGGCGTTGCAGAAGCCGGTGCCCAAGGGCGCTCAGCCGCTCGAGAGATCCCCGGGCGAATCAGTACGCATGTCCTTTGAGCCCGACCTGATCGTCATCGAACCGGGCCCCTTTATCATGGGCACCAGCGACGCCCAGATCGACTGGCTGGCCGACCGCCTGGAGCTGGCAAACGTATGGCGCGAAAAGGGCTTTTTCGGACCGGAGCAGCCCCAGCACATCGTCAGCCTGCCCCGCTATGCCATCGCCCGCCACCCGGTGACGGTGGGCGAGTTTCGGGCCTTTGTGCAGGGAGGCGGCTACAAGGCCCGCACCTGCTGGACCGACGCGGGTTGGGCCTGGCGCCAGGCGCGCCAGCGGCGCCAGCCGGACTATTGGGAGGATCCGATCTGGACGGGGAGGGACGAGCTGCCGGTGGTCGGTGTGAGCTGGTACGAAGCCAGCGCTTATTGCCGCTGGCTGAGCGATGTGACCGGGCGCCGCTACCGACTGCCCAGCGAGGTCGAATGGGAACGGGCGGCTCGCGGCGTCGACGGGCGCATCTTTCCCTGGGGCGACATCATGGACACGGCTTATTGCAACGCCCGTCCCAGCGGCGTCGTGCGCACCAGCCCGGTGGGCAACTATAGCCCCGACGGCAACAGCCCCGAGGGCCTGGTCGACGCAGCAGGTAACGTGGCCGAGTGGACCGCCAGCCTGCTGGCCCCCTACCCCTACAACCTGGCCGATGGGCGGGACGACCCCGATGCGCCGGGGGAGCGCGTCACGCGGGGTGGGTCGTGGCGCAGCCCTCTGCTGCGCGTCCGCGCCACGGCTCGGGCTGCCAGCGACCCCACCTACGTCGACCAGGATCTGGGCTTTCGCTGCGCCTGCCGCGTGTAGGCGCCACCTGCGGGCGAGGCCTTTTCGCAAGACCTCCGGGTTCTTGGAGAACCCGGAGGTCTGCTTGAGAGCTTGGGGCGCGGGTACCAGGCTGTCTGGGAATGTAGGGGCGCGGCATGCCGCGCCCCCCCGCTCGCCGAGAGTCAAAAGTCCCAAAATGCGATCCGGGCCGAGCAGAGTGTGCGGGGTGCCTCGC
>CAYVLO010000223.1:0-5658 GCA_964452125.1 uncultured Anaerolineaceae bacterium
TCTACCACTGTCTCCCGCCCACCAAACGGGGGGGTGTGGGTAAAAAACTTGTTATTTTTTGGGGTGTGCCCCCACCCCCCCCACACCACATACAACCCATTTCACCCGCTGAAACGGCTTGTTTCAGTGGAGTCAATGAATGAAAAACGAGAGGAAAACGAACTTGAGTAAACCATTAATTCTGGTGACAAACGACGATGGGATAGAGTCCGACGGCCTGTGGGCCAGCGTCGAGGCGCTGCTTCCTCTGGGCGAGGTGTTGGTCGTAGCCCCCGACCGTCAGTGGTCGGGCGCCGGCCGCTCGATGCCTTACCACGTCACAGGTCGGGTCAGTACAACCCAGATCGAGCGGGGTGGGCAGATGGTAACGGCCCATGCCGTAGACGGCAGTCCGGCGTTGGCCGTGCAGCATGCGTTGCTGGAACTGGCGCCCCGTCCCATCGCTCTGGTGGTATCGGGCATCAACTATGGCGTCAACCTGGGAACCGAGGTGACCGTATCGGGCACCATCGGCGCAGCGCTGGAGGCCGCGGCCTTTGGCATTCCGGCGCTGGCCGTCTCGCTGGAGATGGACCCGGCCTGCCACCTGACGGGAGACAAGACAGCAGATTATGCAGCGGCCCAGGCGTTCACCCGCGAATTCGCCCAACGCCTTTTGTCCGACGCCCTGCCCGACGACGTCCATGCCCTGAGCCTCAATATCCCCGGGGATGCCACGACCGCTACCCCTTGGCGGGTGACCCATCTGTCCCAATGCCGCTACTATTGGCCCACAGCGCCGGACCGCAAGAATGGCTCGGGGCGGCCGGGCTACCGTCCGTTGGCCCACAGCGCGGATTGCGAGGGCAGTTCGGATATCTATGCCGTCGATGTCGATCGGGTGGTGTCGGTCACCCCGCTGTCCCTGAACTTGACGTCGAGGGTTGGACTGTCGACGCTGGAAACCTGCCTGCGGGGCGACTCTTGCGCGAGGTCAGGATTATTCTGGCCGCGGATGCCGCCCATCGAGGAATGGCGGCCAGAGCCCGCCATCGGAGGCTGGGGCAGCCTGGATCAGTCACCCCTCCAGCCCAACACCACAGTCCCAGAGGCCCACCTGAGCCCGTCGATCTACCCGCGACCAGCCAGCGGCAGCGAAAAGTAAAACGTACTCCCCTGACCCTCCACACTCTCGGCCCAGATGCGCCCACCGTGGCCCTCGACAATGTGGCGGGCGATGGCTAACCCCAGACCGGTGCCGCCCCCGCTGCGCGCCCGGTCGGCCTTGTAAAAGCGCTCAAAAATGCGGGACAGGTCGGCAGGCGGAATGCCCACGCCGGTGTCCTGTACAGCAAAGATGGCCTCCTTGTCCCGCTCCTCGGCCGATACCATGACGCGCCCGCCCGGGGGTGTGAATTTGATGGCGTTGTGCACCAGGTTGGTGACCACCGTACGCACCCGATCCAGGTCGGCCTGGACCGGCGGCAGATCGTCGGCCAGCGAGATGGTCAGGCTCAGCCCGGCTCGCTCGGCCTGGGGTCGCAGTCGCTCCACCGGCGGGATCATCACCTCGGCGATCGGCGCCGGCGCCAGGCGCAGGGGCGCCTGCCCCGATTCGATGCGCGACAACTCCAACAGCTCTTCCACCATCTGAGTCAGAGCATCCACCTCGCCATCCATCCGCTTGAGAAAACGCTGCGCGGCGTAAGGATCCTGCAAGGCCCCGCCCTGCAGGGTATCGACCAGGGCCTTGAGTCCAGCCAGCGGGGTTCGCAGCTCGTGGGAAATATTGCTGACGAAATCGCGGCGCACCGTCTCCAGGCGGCGGATGCGAGTTAGATCTTGGAGGATGACCAGATAGCCCGTTTCGCCCGCCGTCTCAAAGGGAGTGACAATCGCCTGCAAGAACAACCCCTGACGACCCAGATCCACAGTGCCGACCTGTTCCACCCCCTTGTCCTCCGCCTTTTTCCACAGCTCGAGCAAGGCATGATAGGGCGCCACCTGCACCAGTGGGCGCCCCAGCGCGCGCTCAGCGGGGAAGGACAGCAATCGCACCGCCGCAGCGTTCACGAGCCCCACATGGCCGCCCCGGTCGGTGATGAGCACCCCATCGGCCATGTGCTCCAACACGGCTGCCAGCCGTCCCTGCTCCGCGTCCAGGCTCGTCACCTGATCGCGAAGCCGATCGGCCATGTGGTTAAAGGCGCGGGTGAGTTCGCCGACTTCGTCCTTCCTGGTGGGCCACAGGCGAGCGCTCAGATCGCCGTCAGCCATGCGCCCGGCGACCTCTGTCAACCGGCGCACCGGGTGCGTCGTCCGCTCCGCGATCAACACCGCCAGGAGGAGGGCCAACGCCGCCACCGTCAGTCCGGCCATCAGAATACCCTCGCGCAGATCGGCCTCATGGGCCTCAATGTCGCGCAAGGGAAGGGCCACGCGCACCACACCCAGCACAACCCCGCTTGTGGGATCGGCAATAGGCACAGCCGCATACATCATCTCATAGCCTTCGGTGGCGCTGTACCGGCGGCTGCTGCCCTGTCCCACCGACAAGGCAAGTTGCACTTCGGGCCGGCTCAGGTGATTGTCCATCTGGGTTCGATCCTCGTGCGACTCGCCCACCACCACTCCACCGGCGTCAATGACCGTCACCCGCGCCTCCAGCAGGTCGGCCCAGCGACGCACGGCCCCGTCCAGGTCGTCGGCATCGGCCGGATGGGAGAAAAAGGGCAAGAGGCCGTCGGTCAACAGCCGGGCATCGGCCAACAGATGGGTTTCCAGATCGACCCGCCGCGTCTCGCTCACCCGGTTCGAGACATACAAGGCCAGGCCCAACGTGACGACCAGAATCAGAGCAGCGTAAGGCAGGGCAATCCGCCAGCGTAAAGAACGAAACATGTCCCTACCCCTCAAAGCAGTAGCCGACGCCGCGAACGGTGACAATTCGTTCGGGATTGGCAGGATCGGCCTCGATCTTTTCGCGCAGCCACCGCACATGAACGTCGACCGTACGGCTGCCCCCGCCATAGTCCCAGCCCCACACCCGTTCCAGCAGCAGGTCGCGGGTCAGGGGCATGCCCCGATGACGGGCCAAAAAAACCAACAACTCGTATTCCTTGGGCTTCAGATGCAGCACGTTGCCCCGCCAAAGCACCTCACGGCGATCCGGGTCGATGGACAGATCGCCAAAGCGCAGCGGTTCGGAGCCTGCTTCTGCTTGCTCAGCGACCATCTCCTCTCGAATCAAGCGCACGCGCCGCAACAAGGCCTTGACCCGGGCCAGCAGCTCGCGCATAGAAAAGGGCTTGGTCAAATAGTCATCGGCGCCCACTTCCAACCCAACCACGCGGTCCACCTCGTCGGTCCGGGCCGTGAGCATCAGGATCGGCACATTCATCTCGCGGCGCAGGATGCGGCAGACTTCAAATCCGTCCAGTCCCGGCAACATCACGTCCAACAGCACCAGGTCGGGTTTTTCGTCGCGGGCCATCTGAATCGCCTCGCGGCCATCGACGGCGGTCAGCACCCGATAGCCCTCGGCGATCAGGTTATACTCGAGGGTATCGAGCAACGTGGCATCGTCCTCGACGATCAGGATTCTATCGGCTTGGGCGCCTAGGGTTGCCTTCTGGGTCATTTCTGGGCTCCTGTGTAGAGTCGTTCGGTCATGGCTATTGTACCACGATTGCCGCCAAATCGCCACAGCCACCCACCACTTTTGCAGAGCCCTGTCAAAGTCCTTTTGAACAAGCTGTAACCCTATCAACCCGCGCGTCACCCCCGCCTGTCTGCCCCAGGCAGGCGAAGGCGGCAGTCCATACGCCTTGTGCCCTAGCAGCCTGTCGGAGAGAAAACCACCGAGGCAAAACACCGTCTGTTCTGTCATTCTGAGGCCCCGAAGGGGCCGAAGAATCTCGCTTGTTGGCTGTCAAATGCGATCTAATGGCGAGATTCTTCGTCGCTCCGGCGGCTTCGCCGCCTCCGCTCCTCAGAATGACAGCCCTCTCCGACAGGCTGCTAGAATGGATGCCCGCTTCCGCGGGCATGACGCTAGGGGGAGCTCTTACGAGTTGCGGTGTGCTCCCGTGGAAGAGCAACCGAAGCCAGCACGCGACTTTGACAGGGCCCTGACCACTTTTGCCGAAACAACAAATTACCGTTGACGCCCACCCCAGCCTGTGTTAGAATGGAGCCATCGCCCTTCAAAAGGAGGACCCATGTCGACACTCCTGATCAAAAACGCCCGGCTGCTGGCGACCATGAACAATCGCGGGGAACGGATCGTCGACGGCGGCGTCTATGTCGAGGGTCCGGTCATCCGCCAGGTGGGCCCCAGCCGCGACCTGCCACCCACCGCCGATCGGGTGATCGACGCCCAAAACCTCGTGGTCTTGCCGGGCCTGGTAAACACCCACCACCACCTGTACCAAAGCCTGACCCGCGCCCTGCCCGATGCCCAAGATGCCGAGCTGTTCGACTGGCTGCGCACGCTGTATCCCATCTGGGCCGGACTGAGCAGCGAAGCGGTGTATGTCAGCGCCCTCATTGCCCTCAGCGAGCTGATCCTTTCAGGCTGCACCACCGTGGCCGACCACCTGTACCTCTACCCCAACGACAGCGCCATCGACAACGAGATCCGCGCCGCTCGCGAGCTGGGGGTGCGCTTTCACCCCAGTCGCGGCAGCATGTCGCTGGGCCGCTCGCAGGGCGGGCTGCCCCCCGACTCGGTGGTCGAAAACGAAGCCGACATCCTGGCCGATTGCGACCGCGCCGTCGAGCGCTATCACGATCCCGCCCCCTATGCCATGTGCCGCATCGTCGTGGCCCCTTGCTCGCCCTTTTCCGTGTCGCCCGACCTGATGCGCAGCGCCGCGGCCTTTGCCCGCCAGCGGGGCTTGACCCTCCACACCCACGTCGCCGAGACCCAGGACGAAGAAGCCTTTTGCCTGAAGAAATTCGGTGTGCGGCCCGTCGAGTTGATGCGCCAGTTAGAGTGGATCGGGCCCGACGTGTGGTGGGCTCACTGCGTCCACGTCAACGAGCAAGAGATCGGTTTGATGGCCTCCACCGGCACGGGCGTGGCCCACTGCCCCAGCTCCAACATGAGGCTGGGCAGCGGCATTGCCCCCATCCGGGCCATGCTCGATGCCGGGGTCAAGGTGGGATTGGCCGTCGACGGCAGCGCCAGCAACGACAGCGGCCACATGCTGGCCGAAGCCCGCCAGGCCCTGCTGTTGCAGCGGGTGCAACGGGGGGCGTCGGCCATCAGCGCCAAAGAGGTGCTGGCGCTGGGCACCCGAGGGGGAGCGGCGGTGTTGGGCCGCGACGACATCGGGGTATTGAGTCCGGGCATGGCTGCCGACCTGATCGGCGTGCGCACCGACCGGCTGGCGGCAGCCGGGGCCCAGGCCGATCCCCTGGCAGCGCTCCTGTTCTGCGCGCCGCCCCAGGTGGATCTGTCGATCATCAACGGGCGGATCGTCGTGGAGAAAGGCCAACTGCTGGGCGTCGACCTGCCGGCGCTGGTGGCCCGCCACAACGAACTGGCTCAGGAGTTGTTGGACCGCGCCCGGCGCGGGGGCGCCGAACCGGGCGGGTAAGGGCGACGCAGCGATCGCACTCCAAGGCGGCGGCGCGCCCGACTTTGGCCTTGTTCGCTCGCTTGAAAACCATGGA
>CAYVLO010000224.1:0-2356 GCA_964452125.1 uncultured Anaerolineaceae bacterium
AGAGGCACCCGACATGAGCGGCCTGCTGGGCGCCCTGATGGGCGGCGGCGCTCCGCCAAGCAGCCAGCAAGCGGGCGGCATGAGCGGCCTGCTCGGCGCCCTGATGGGCGGCAGCCAGGCCAGCGGCAGCGCCCCGTCTCCCCTGACCTCCATCGTCGTCGGCTTGGCCGAAAAGCTGGGGCTCCCCCCTCAGATTGCGGAGCTGGTGGTGGGCTTTGTGCTCAACAAGCTCTTGTCGGGCAGCCGCGGCGCGGCCCAGGTGGCTTCCCGGTCGGGCGTCGAAGTAGCGGTCGACCCGGACATGGAAACGATCCTGACCCGAGTCAACAGCGGTCAGGAGGTCGACGGCGAACTCTTGGCGTCGACAGGCATGACCGCCGAACTTGCGCAGCAGACCGGCCTGGACCCCGAAAAGGCCGAGGCCAGCCTGCAAAAAGTCCTGAGCATGTTGAGCGGCAAAACCGGCTAACGGTGCAGGTGGGCCGCCGCCACAAACGATAGGCCGTGCTCGGTGAGCGCCCGCGCGGTGCGGTTGACCGCGTCGTGCTTGTCCAGATAGTTGCGCTCCAGCGCTTCCATATGGCCCGCAGCCAGAATCTCGTCCTTGGCCCGGAAATAGTCGAGGATGTCGGAGGGATGGTTGCGGGCCGCGTCGATTTCGGGGATGCCGCCCTCGTGCTTGGCCGAAATGTTGGCCACGTGGTCGGCCAGTTCGACCAGCTCCTGGGTACGGTCGTAGGGCTGGCGGACAATGCTTTTCCAGGTCTCGGTGATGTGATGCTCAAAGCGGACGATGGCTTCGAGGTCCAGCGCCTTGCGCACCTGGGCCGTGATCTCGATGGTCTCGTTGTTCACCGAGTTGCTCCAGTTAAAACCGATGAGCGAGGTGGTGCCGTCGTCGCGGCCAAAGAGCCGGGCGCCCAACAGCGTCCATAGCGCGGCGTAGGGGTTGTCGTTGCCCATATAGACCGAGATCTTGAACTCGATGTCGACCCCCAGTTTGTGCAGGAAATAGCCCAAGAGCACCGTCCCCGAATTGATGTTCAACACCTGCTGGATGCCATAGGTGGTATAATAGTAGAGGAATTCGTCCAGCCATTTGAGGGGATAGTGGTTGGGCTGGCCCACGCCGCCGAAATAGCCGGTGATGGTCTCGGGCCCGCCCAGGTGGACGTTGCTGCCGTCGGTGCCCTTGGTGTCCAGCGTCTCGACATAGCTGGCGCCAACGATCTGCATGGCGGCCGCCACGGCTACCAGATCGCCGTTGTCGGCCTCCTGCTCCTTCATCCTGCGGACGCGGATAAAGCGGCCCGGCATCAGCTCGCCCCGTTCGATGCTCTGGCGCGCCTCGGCGATGAGAAAGGGAAAGTATTGCAGGGCGCTGATCTCCAGGGTCACCGCCAGGTCCTCGTGGAAATCGAGACCTTCGGCCCGGTCGCCCAGCACCCCGCGGCGATAGTCGGCGATGGAGACAAAGGCGCCTCGGTCGCGCTGCTCGATCAGCCAGTCCAGATCGGCCCGATAGGGCGAGCCCATCTCTTGCAGGCGATCCATCAGGCGGCCCAGGTCGCGGGCCTCGTGGGCCTTTTGATTGATCTCCTCGGGCGAGCCATAGCGGGCCACCACCTCCAGAAAATCGTTGATCACCCGGCTATCGGGGTCCAACAGAAACTGGTTGATGTCGTCCAGGCATGCTTCGGAGATGCGCAGTTTGCTTCGGAGATCGCTGGTCATCGGAACCTCCTTCATGGTGGGAAACAGGGGCGCGGCGCCCATTCCATTGACTCCTCCCATTATAGCACAGATTCGGGGGGCTGTCATCTTTTTTGTGGGATGGGTTGCAGAGTCGGCGACGGATGCATCGCCCCCAGCCGGGCGCGGCATGCCGTGCCTCTACAAGCCAGCCCAGCACCCCACGAGACCTCCGAGGTCTATGAGACCTCGGAGGTCTGGGCGGCGGGGCCTGCGTGGACCTTGTACGGGCCGGTTTCGTGCATCGCCCCAGCCGGGCGAGGGCCGATCTGTAATATGACCTGTAATATCCACCGGGTATACTGAAAGTAGGACAATTCGGCACTCGCATCACAGCACGCAGGATCGAGGAGGATGGCGTGAGGGAACTCGCCATGGAAAACCCCTATTATCGTCTGATGTGCCTGACGGTCATGGCCATGCTGGCGGTGGTGGCGATGCTGGCCATGCTGACCTTGTTGCCCACACTCTAGCAGCCCCCTGCGCGCCGCGTGGGCGCCCAGTTATCGGGTTTCTGCCCTCCCGCGGCGGGGGGGGGGGGGCGCCCCCCCCCCCCCCCCCGGGGGGGGGCCCCGCCGCCGGGGGCGCCCGGGAGGCGGGAGCC
>CAYVLO010000224.1:2366-5650 GCA_964452125.1 uncultured Anaerolineaceae bacterium
GGACGCAGAGTCTGCCGGAATGCCTCGCCCCCACGCTTTGCCAACCCCATTCCTCTATGCTACAATGCCCAGGACTCGGCGCCCGGGCGCGCACCGGCCCGGGCCCAAACCGACCGGGGAGGAGACCACCACCCATGACCAGCATAGAACCGCCGATTCGCCGCTATGCCTCGGCAGGGGGCATTGTCGTCGACGCCCAAAAGGACCGGGTGCTGGTCCTGCTCCGGCCCGGCCGGCTGACGGCCGAAGGGCTGCCCGAGGTCCGGCTGCCCAAGGGCCACATCGAGCCGGGCGAGGACCGGGCCACTGCCGCCCTGCGCGAAGTGCAAGAGGAGGCCGGGTTGTGGGGGTTGGACGTGGTGGCCGATTTGGGCCACCAGACGGTCGAATTCGACTCCCAAGGCCGCCATACCCTGCGCGACGAGAGCGCTTTCCTGATGGTTTGGCCCAAAGGCGCGCCCAGCGGTCCCCCCGAGAGCCAATTCCGGCCCCTGTGGCTGACCTGGGAGGAGGCCCAGCGCCACTTGAGTTTTAAAGCGGAACGAGAATGGCTGCGGCGAGCCGAAAGGGCCTGGCGAGAGTTGCAGGGCTAGGCCAGCAGCGGTTGCGTCAGGGGTACAGCGTTAGAGGATATCGCCGAGGAGCACGCCGAAAAGCCCCACCACGCACCCCAGGTGCAGCAGCAGATTGCCGTCGGTGAACAAAAAGAGGATCAGGCCGGGGTCTGGGGAGTCGGCTCCCAGGGACCAGATCACCAGCCGAATCACAAAATTCAAGACGATCAGCGCGATGCCGATCAGGACCGGCAGTCCGCGCAAGCGTGCTAGCTTGTCCAACAGTTGATTCATGGGCTTGCGATCTCCTGCACCCTCTCCGCCATGCCGCCTTTTGTCGTCACCCCCGCCTGCGCCGTCACCCCCGCGAACGCGGGGGCCCATGGGTTCTGACCGCGGAAGCGAGCGTCCCATATGGAGTGCGGCACCTTGGTGCCGCAAATAGACTCCCACCCGCACGGCCCAGCCCGCCGATAGGCCTACCTTCTTTCACCGCAGTGTCTTTGTGGGGGTTCGCCCGCCGCGCCCGCTCTTGTAGGGGTACCCCTCGCGGGTGCCCAAATGCGGCCTTGCCCGCACGGCCTGCACCGACGCCCTGGTCATCACCCTCGCCGTACACGGGCATCCATGGACCCCCGCTTCCGCGGGGGTGACAGCACGCTCGGGGGCCTCTGTACGGGCGGGTTTCGTGCGTCGCTGGCGACGCGCACCCGCCCGTACGGTTTTCATCACGAAAAGGCATCGTAGGGGCGAGGCATTCCCGGCACGAGGAGATGCCCCGGCCCGGTTTGCATGGGAATGCCTCGCCCTTGCGGGCCACGAATTACACGAAATCACCCACGCGAATCGTAGGAGCGCGGCATGCCGCGCCCGGATTCGGGCGACGCGTGCGTCGCCCCTACAACACGCATCGATGGACCCCCGCGTTCGCGAGAGTGACAACACGCTCGGGGGCCTCTGTACGGGCGGGTTTCGTGCGTCGCTGGCGACGCGCACCCGCCCGTACGGTTTTCATCACGAAAAGGCATCGTAGGGGCGAGGCATTCCCGGCACGAGGAGATGCCCCGGCCCGGTTTGCATGGGAATGCCTCGCCCTTGCGGGCCACGAATTACACGAAATCACCCACGCGAATCGTAGGAGCGCGGCATGCCGCGCCCGGATTCGGGCGACGCGTGCGTCGCCCCTACAACACGCATCGATGGACCCCCGCGTTCGCGAGAGTGACAACACGCTCGGGGGCCTCTGTACGGGCGGGTTTCGTGCGTCGCTGGCGGCGCGCACCCGCCCGTACGGTTTTCATCACGGAAGGGCATCGTAGGGGCGAGTTATGGGTCTCAAGACCTCCGAGGTCTTAAAGACCTCGGAGGTCTGGGCGATCCCCGCTTTCGCCTATCTGCACTCGTAGGGGCGCGGCATGCCGCGCCCGGATTCGGGCGACGCATGCGTCGCCCCTACCCCCACATCTGCTCGCCGCGCCCGGATGCGCCCTACACCAGATAGGGCCGGAACTGCTCCAGCCAGCGGCGGGGAATATAGCCCTCCAGCGTCACGCCCTCGCCGGTGTGGGCCTGGCTCACCACGGTGCCCTGTTGGTGAAACAGCGCCGAAAGCTCCCCCCGCTCAAAGGGAAGCTGAACCGTTATGTAAATTAGACCTTCGAGAAGGACCTCCTCGATGCGCTCCAGCAGCGCCGGGAGCCCGATCCCCCGGATGGCCGAGATGGGCAGGCTATCGGGGAATTCGGCCAAAAGGCCGGGCGCCACCTCGCCAGTGGGCAGCCGGTCGATCTTGTTCAGCGCCACCACCACCGGCTGATCCTCCACCCCCAGATCGGCCAGGGTCTCCATCACCGTCTCGCTCTGCTGCAAAGCCTGAGGGTGAGAGGCGTCGACCACGTGCAGGATCAGGTCGGCCTCGTTGATCTCTTCCAGCGTGGCCCGAAAGGCCGCCACCAGATCGGTGGGAAGTTTTTGGATAAAGCCCACCGTGTCGGACAGGAGCACGTGGCGCCCCCCGGGCAGCGTCGCCTTGCGCGTCGTGGGATCCAGGGTGGCAAACAGCTTGTCTTCGACCAGCACATCGGAGCCGGTCAGGGCATTGAGCAGCGTCGACTTGCCGGCGTTGGTATAGCCGACGATGGCCACCACCGGCACGGCAGTGCGCTTGCGCTGCCGGCGATGGAGCTGCCGATGGCGGCGCACCTCCTCCAGCTCGGCCTTGAGCTGAGAGATGCGGCGGCTCACGTCGCGGCGGTCCACCTCGAGCTGAGTTTCGCCGGGACCGCGCAGGCCCACGCCCCCCGATCCGCCCCGGGCCGCCCCACCGCCGGCCTGGCGCGCCAGGTGGGTCCAGGCGCGGGTCAGTCGGGGCAGGCGGTATTCATACTGGGCCAGCTCCACCTGGAGCTGGCCCTCCCGGGTGCGGGCATGTTGGGCAAAGACATCCAGGATCAGGCTGGTGCGGTCCAGAATCCGGAGATCGTCGCCCAGGGCGGCTTCCAGATTGCGCAGATGGCGCGGCGAAAGCTCATCGTCAAAGATGACCAGATCGCACCCCAGGTCGGTGCGCAGGTCGAGCAGCTCCTGGAGCTTGCCCTTGCCGATCAGAGTCGCCGAATGGTAGCGGTCCACCCGCTGCCAGGTTCGGCCCGCCACCTCTAACCCGGCCGTCCGGGCCAGTTGGCCCAGCTCGACCAGCGACTCCTCCAGGTCCCAGCTCCCCCTCTGGTC
>CAYVLO010000225.1:0-5625 GCA_964452125.1 uncultured Anaerolineaceae bacterium
TCTCGTTGACCTGGAGATAGCCTTTGAGGGCAGCGGGGATCAATCCCCATAACGCCCCGGCGACAAAGGCCGCCACACCCATCAGCACCAACAGGAGCCAGACAGGTAAGCCGCTGTCACCCAGAAGAAAAAGGGGCAGCCCAGCCGTGGCAATGGCGCCCATCGCCAGTTGACCTTCGGCGCCAATGTTCCAGAACTTCATACGAAAGGCGATAGAAACGGCCAGACCGGTCAGCATCAGGGGGATGGCCCGAACCAGCGTTTCGGATCGGGCATAGGGGGTGCCAAAGGCGCCGTCGAACATGGCCCGGTAGGTGTCTATGGGGTTGGCGCCGGCTGCCAGCAGCAAAATGCCGCCCACCACCAGAGCCAGAAGGAAAGAGATCACCGGAACCAGCAGGGCGATGAGTCGCGAAGGCTCTAACCGGCGTTCAAAGAGAATTCTCATAGGGTGTTTTCCTATCGCTGGTTTCGATGCCGCTCAGGCAGTAGTAGTACCTGCCATCCATAGGCCCAGTTCTTCGACCTCGGCGCTTTCGGCGGGCGCAATGCCCATGATGCGACCCTCGTAGAGAACGGCAATGCGGTCGCTGATCGACAGCAACTCGTCCAGGTCTTCCGAGATCAAGAGGATTGCCGCGCCTTTTTGTCGTTGTTCGAGCAGCTTGCGTTGCACCCATTCCGTGGCCCCGATATCCAGCCCGCGCGTGGGATGGACGGCGACCATCAAATCGCCGCCGGCGGTGATCTCCCGGGCCAGGAGCGCCTTTTGCAGGTTGCCGCCCGAGAGGCCCTTGACCTGGGTGTCGTGACTGGGGGTGGCGATTTCGTATTCGTCGATGAGGGTGCGGGAAAAACGGGCGATGGCCTGTTTGATCAAGAATCCGACTCGTGAAAGGGGCGGGCGGCGATAGTCTTTGAGGATCAGGTTGTCGCTGACGGTCATGTTGGCCACCAGCCCAGTCTGCATGCGGTCTTCGGGGATATGGCTCAGGCCAAGGTCGATGGCCCGCCGCGGGCGGTGGTTGGGCAATCGATGGGAGCCAAGCCGGATGACCCCGCCAGTTGCCGGCCGCAACCCGGTGATGACTTCGGCCAGCTCGCGTTGGCCGTTGCCTGCTACCCCGGCGATTCCCAGAATCTCGTGGCGATGGACGGTGAGCGAGACCTGGTTCAGAGCAGGCAAGCCCTTGTCGTTCTGGGCGCTGACCGTTTCGACGGTGAGCATCGGGGCGCGGTCGGCATCCGGCGCGATGTCATAGGCCGAGCGGTCGATGCGAAAGACCACTTCTCGCCCGACCATGAGTCGGGCCAGGTCGCGTTTGTTGGTGTCGGCTGTCGAGACGGCGCCGACGTTTTTCCCTTTGCGCAGAACGGTGACCCGATCGGAACAGGCCATGACTTCGCCCAGTTTGTGGGTGATAAAGATGATTGACTTGCCTTCGTCGGCCATTTGGCGCAGGGTGTGCGCCAGTTCGTCGGCTTCTTGGGGAGTCAGTACGGCCGTAGGCTCGTCGAGAATCAAGATCTGGGTTCCCCGGTAGAGCATTTTGAGGATTTCCACACGCTGTTGTTCGCCTACCGACAACTGCCAGATACGGGCGCCGGGGTCTACGCCCAGGTTGTAGCGCGCGCCCAGTTGCTGAATCTCTTTTTCGACGTGGGGCATATCCAGCAGAAAGCGGGGTTGGTCGAGGCCCAGGATAATGTTCTCGGCTACGGTTTGCGGTTCTACCAGCATAAAATGCTGGTGGACCATGCCAATCCCTCGTTCGATGGCGTGTCGGGGTGAGCGAATATCGGCCAGGCGGCCGTCAATCCGAATTTCACCGCTATCGGGCCGATACAGGCCCGCGAGCACGTTCATCAGCGTGCTCTTGCCTGCGCCGTTTTCGCCCAACAATGCGTGGATCTCACCAGGCTGGACGGTCAGATCGACCCGATCGTTGGCGATGACGCCGGGGAAGCGCTTGACGATGCCGCACATCTCCACAGCGGGGGTTGATGCGTTCATAGGGATTCCTTTTGGCCGTGGGTCCGCTCGGGCCTATCCTGCTGCGCCAACCTCACGCCCGCTACACTCCAGGTGCGCAAGTTTCTGGTTTCAAGGCCGCGAGGTTGACAAGTGGCCGATCTGCCAGAGGGCGCGGCTTGCCGCGCCCTCTGGGCTTGATGATTTAGTCGGGAATTTCGCCGACAACGCCTTCGACCAGCCAGTCGAAGCCCAGCATTTCCTCGTCGGTCATCTGCACGCCACTCGCGACGCGCTCGGCGCCGGTGTTGTCGTTGATAGGCCCTTCAAACACGTCAAACTCGCCAGCGACGATGCGGGCCTGCTCTGCTTCCACCAGGGCCTTGACGTCGTCGGGTACAAAGTCGGCAATGGGGGCCAGGCTGAGCAGCCCGTCCTTGATACCCCACCATACGGGTGCATTGGTCCAGGCGCCGTTGGCTACGTCCATCACGGCTTGTTTGTAAAAGACGTCCCAATGCCAGATGGGAGCAGTCAGGAAGGCATCGGGCGACTGATCGCGGGCGACATCTGAGTTGTAGCCGATCACATAGATCCCGTTTTCCTGAGCCAATTTGTCCGCTTCGGTGGAATCGCTCTCACGGGCAATCACGTCGGCGCCCAGGTCATAGAGCGCTTGAGCGGCCTCGCGCTCTTTTGGTGGATCCACCCACGCATAGATCCAAATCGGATGTACGGTGGCGTCGGGGTTGACGGAGCGGGCGCCCAGAGCAAACGCATTCATGTTGCGGACCACTTCGGGGATGGGGTAGGGGGCAATGTAGCCCATGACATTGTTCTCAGTCATCTTGCCAGCGACAATTCCCGCCAGGTACCAGGCCTGATAGCCACGGCCATCGTAGATGCCGACGTTGTCGGCGGTCTGGTAGCCGGTGCAGTGCTCAAAGTAGAGGTCTGGGTAATCGGCTGCGACCTCGATGACCGAGTCCATGAAGCCAAAGCTGGTGGCAAAAATCAGATCGTATCCCTTTTCGGCCAAATCGCGGATCACGCGGGCCGAATCGGGGCCTTCGGCGACAAGCTCGACATAGGCAGTCTCGACGCCCATGTCTTCGAGCGCCAGGCGCCCCTGATCGTGGGCATAGGTCCAGCCCAGATCCCCTGTGGGGCCGACATAGACAAAGGCGGCTTTGGGTAGCTCAACGGCCTCGGCCACAGGCGGTTCCTCAGGGGCTTCGCCAACCACGCCCTCGATAAACCAGCTCATGTTGAGCATCGCTTCGTCGGTCATGCACTGGCCCAGGGCCACCGACGTCTCGCCGTTCTGGCCATTGACCGGTCCGCAGAAGACGTCCCACTGGCCAGCCAAGATCTTGGCCTTGTACTGCTCGACCAGGGCCACGGTTTCGGCGTCGACATTGGGGCTGAGTTCAGCCAGGCCGACCACATTGTCACTCAGGGAGCCCCAATAGGATTCTGTGCTGTAGGTGCCCTCTTTGACCCTTTGGACAATATCGATGTATTTGGGACCCCAGTTCCACACGGGGCTCGTCAGAACGCTATCGCCGACAAAGGAGCGCATGTCCGAGTCGTAGCCGATGCTGACGGCGCCGCGGTCGGCGGCGGCCTTCTGGGGCTCGGTGGTGTCCTGGTGTTGGGCGATGACGTCGCATCCCTCATCCAAGAGGGCCTCGGCGGCCTCCTTTTCGATGGGCGGGTCAAACCAGGTGTTGGTCCACACGACGTGGACGGTGGCATCGGGATTGGCGGCGCGGACGCCCAGGGTAAAGGCGTTGATGCCGCGGATGACCTCAGGGATGGGGAAGGCCGCCACGTAGCCAATCTTGTTGGACTCGGTGGCCTTGCCCGCTACCAGGCCCGAGAGGAACCGGGGCTGATAGATGCGGCCAAAGACCGTGCTGAGGTTGGGTGCCGTCTTGTAGCCCGAGATGTGGACAAACCAGGTGTCGGGGTACTCGGCGGCGACGGTGACGGTGGGATCCATAAAGCCGAAACTGGTGGTAAAGATGGGATTGTAGCCCTTCTCAGCCAGGTCGCGGATGACGCGCTCGGCATCGGGGCCTTCGGGTACGTTTTCGATGTAGGTCGTCTCAGCGCCCAGGGCCTCCAATGCCAAGCGGCCCTGATCCTGGGCATAGGTCCACCCCAGGTCGCCGATGGGGGCTACATAAACAAACCCCACCTTCATGCCCGAGAGATCGACGTCCCCGGTGGGTGCAGCCGCTTCAGCAACGGGCGGCTTTTCCGGGGCTTCGCCAACGACGCCCTCGACGAACCAGCTCATGTTGAGCATCGCTTCGTCGGTCATGCACTGGCCCTGAGCCACCGACAGCTCGCCGTTCTGGCCATCGACCGGCCCGCAGAATACGTCCCACTCGCCGGAGAGGATTTTGGTCTGCCACTCTTTGACGAGGGCCACCGTCTCGGCGTCGACCTTGGGGCTCAACTCAGCCAAACCGGTGATGCCATCGGCCATGGGGCCCCAGTACGATTCGGTGGTGTAGGTGCCATCCATGACCTTCTGGATGATCTCGATGTATTTGATACTCCAATCCCACACGGGGCTGGTGAGTACCGTGTCGCCGACAAAGGAACGCATGTCCGAGTCGTAGCCGATGCTGACGGCGCCGCGGTCGGCGGCGGCCTTCTGGGGCTCGGTGGTGTCCTGGTGTTGGGCGATGACGTCGCATCCCTCATCCAAGAGGGCCTCGGCGGCCTCCTTTTCGATGGGCGGGTCAAACCAGGTGTTGGTCCACACGACGTGGACGGTGGCATCGGGATTGGCGGCGCGGACGCCCAGGGTAAAGGCGTTGATGCCGCGGATGACCTCAGGGATGGGGAAGGCCGCCACGTAGCCAATCTTGTTGGCCTCGGTGGCCTTGCCCGCCACCAAGCCCGAGAGGAATCGGGGCTGGTACATCCGGCCAAAGACGGCGCTGAGGTTGGGGGCCGTCTTGTAGCCCGAGATGTGCACAAACCAGGTATCGGGGTACTCGGCGGCGACGGTGACCGTGGGATCCATAAAGCCAAAACTGGTGGTAAAGACGATGTCGTAGCCCTTTTCGGCAAAGTCGCGGATGACGCGCTCGGCATCGGGGCCTTCGGGCACGTTTTCGATGTAGGTCGTCTCTACCTTGTCGCCAAAGTGTTCTTCAATGGCGAGCCGCGCCTCTTCGTGAGTCCAAGTCCAGCCCAGGTCGCCGATCGGCGCCACGTAGACAAAGGCGACTTTTACGCTTTCCTTGGGAGGGCTGGTGGGTTGGGGGGTTGCTGTAGCTTCGACGGCAGTGGTGGGAGCGGATGTGGGCTCGGCTGTGGGGCCGCAGGCAGCCAGCGCGAGGCTGGCGATCATGAGGGTGGCTAGCAGCCACCGAATTCCTTTGGGCATGTTTTTCCTCCTCGTGCGTTGTGTTGGCGAGCGGCAGACCCGCGTCGCAGCGGCAAAAACACCCAGTAAAGGAGCTGCGCTCGTTTTTGGGCAGATGCCGTGGCCGCGACACCTGTCCTGGCCCAGCTCGATTACTGGCTCTACTGTGGGCATTATACTTGAAAAGGGGACAGTTGGCAAAAGGCATGGCAACTTGTGCGGAGGTCGCGTGCGAGGGCAAGGTCACGGGCGGCGTGGGTGAGGG
>CAYVLO010000226.1:0-5621 GCA_964452125.1 uncultured Anaerolineaceae bacterium
GACCACCACCACCGACCCCAATCTGGGCTATCCCGCCGACGGCAATCGCCTGGTGCAGGCCTGGGCCTGGTACAGCCTCAACCACAAGGACTTTGAGACCTGGCCCAGTTGGAACCACCTCTTTGATCCCAATACCTATCAGATCATGCCCTTGGGCCAGGATTTTGCGCGCTATACCAGCGCCCTCACGGCTCCGCTGCCCGGCTCTATCGATCTTCAGCCGACGTCTATGTGGCATACCGATCCCCAACCGACCACCGGCGGTCTGGTTCGAATGGATATCAAGGTCGAGATCCGTAACCATGGCGCTGCCGCTGCCCATAATGCACTCGTCCGAATTGAACGCGACTCGACATACGTCGACGAGTTGACCATACCCTATCTTGGACCCGGCGCCTCTCAGGTGGTTAGCCTGGAATGGACCGGGTTGATTCCCAACAGTCTGCACCGGGTGACCGTCACCGTCAACCCCAATGCCACCATCATCGAGTGCGATCCCTTTAACAATCGGTTGTCGGCGCCCGTGCTTGTGACCGATATCCGCATGTTTCTGCCGATCATTGTGCGTTCGAGGTAAGAATCACCATGCGTAGCCTCTGGAATTCTGAATGGCGTTCCCTCTTGTTGGGGGTGATACTCACGTGCCTCCTTGCCCTGCTAGCTGCCGGCGCCCCCGGGGCCAAAGCGGCGAATTGGCAACCGCAAACCGTCCCGAGTCCCACACCCCAGACCATCCCTGCCCCGGACACACCCCAACCCAACGAGACCCCCTTTCCACCAGGGCCGCCTGCCCCCCCTCAGCCACAGGGGCAGGGGCAGGAACTCCAGTTGCTGCAAACCGTCAGCCGAACCGACGTACTGCCCGGAGAAGAGGTAACCCTCACCCTACAGGCCACCAACGCATCGCCCCAGGTCATGCGCAGCCTGATCCTCGTCGCGCCCCTCGATCCGTTGCTCCAACCGTTGGCCGTAAGCGGCGTTCGGGGCGCGGTCGAGCGGCAGGGCGATTCTCTGCACATTCACCTCGGCACCCTCGAGCCCGGGCAATCGGCCCAGGTGGCTGTGCGGATCAAGATCGGCGGCGACACACCCCCTGGGCACATCTTTGTCCATCGGTTTTCCGCCTTTTATCTCGACGGCGAGGCATCTTCCAATGCAGTGGGCTTTGGCTTGCCGCCTGAGGAACTCCCCCCCACAGGCAAGAGCGGCAGGACGCCGTAGCGGTTATGGGTTCCCCTGCCCCCAGGCGGGACGCCGCATGGACCGTTGGCGTCATGGCCCTGGCCTTCGCCGTCTACCTGCTCACCCTGGCGCCCAGCATCACCTTCGAGAACATGGGCAGCGACAGCGGCGATCTGATCACGGCTGCCCGCACCCTGGGCGTTCCGCACCCACCGGGTTATCCCACCTACACGCTGTTGGCCTGGCTGGCGACCCAGCTACCCATTGGCTCCATCGCCTATCGCGTCAATCTCTTGTCTGCCTGCTGTGCAGCCCTGACCGTGGGCCTCGTCTTTGACAGCGCCCGTCGTCTCCTGAAATCAGAGCCCCATGGCCCACTCCTGGCGGGGGCCGCCGCACTGACCCTGGCCTTTTCCCCCATTTTCTGGTCTCAGGCCGTCATCGCCGAAGTCTATGCCCTGCATGGCCTCTTTTCGGCCCTCCTTCTCGGGCTCTTGCTCCGTTGGCGCGATGGAGGCTCGGACGCTCTCCTTTACCTGACCCCTTTTCTATTTGGCCTGGGCCTGGGGAATCACCTGACCCTGATCTTTTTCGCCCCGGCTGCGCTGGTACTGCTCTGGCCCCACCGCTCCCGCTGGCTCCGCGCGCGCATCCTGGCAGTGGCCTTCCTGTTGTTTCTCGTAGGGCTCTCTATTTATGTCTACCTGCCGCTCGCAGCCCGTCACAATCCTCCCGTCAACTGGGGCAACCCTCAGACCTGGGCCGGGTTCCGCTGGGTCGTCCTGGCAGAGCAATATCGGCAGTTTCTCTTTGCCCTTCCCCTGAGCGAAATCCCCGCCCGCCTGGCTCACTGGGCCAATCTCCTGGGCGACCAGTTCGCTTGGATTGGCTGGCCCCTGATCATTGCCGGCGTCTCGTTTTGGGCGCGGCGAGATCGCGCCCTGCTCTGGTTCATGCTGGCCTGGATTGTGCCGCTGTCCGTCTATGCCTTTGGCTACCACACCGGCGACTCGCACATCTATCTTTTACCGGCCTTTGTATTGCTCTCGATTCTATGGGCTGGAGGCGCCGGCCATCTGCTCTCCATTCTGCGCAGACTCCCTTCGGACAGCGCACTTCCCTCCTTTCGTGGAGTGGCGTGGGAACGAATCGCGCGTGCCCTATTGATCCTGCTGCCCCTTTTCTCTCTTGGCCTGCACTGGCGCGCCGTCGACCGCAGCCACGACCTGGAGGCCCTGGCCTACGCGTACAAGGCATTGACGGCTGCCGACCCCAACAGCCTCGTCATCGTGCGCGGCGACCGAGCCACCTTCTCCCTTTGGTACGCGGTGTACGCCGAGGAATATCGGGACGACGTCGCGCTGGTCAGCGGACCCATGCTGGCCTTCCTTTGGTATCGGGCCCAGGTCCGCCAACAATACCCCCATCTCCAGATCCCAGAGCCCGGGACAAGCGACGACATCACCACCGACGACCTGGTCCGCGAGTTGATAGCAGACAACATCGACGGCCAGCCGGTCTATGCTACCGACCCAAAAGACCTTTGGTACGAATGGAACGACTATATTCTGGAGGAAGAGATCCTCTACCGCGTGTCACCCCGTGCAGGAGGCGGTTTCGAAGGATGACCCACCGACCCCGATCCTCTGTCCGGCCAGGCCTCGCTCAGCGAGGGTTCTGGATTGCCCTGGGCTTACTCCTCGTTGCGCTCCTCATCCTTGGCGCAGCTACGGCCCGCAGGCTCGGGCAACATCTGTCTTCAGCCCAGATGGCCCTGGGGCAGATCGAAACCGCCCTGTCGTCTGGATCCGAAGGGCTGGCTACGCTTTTACAAGATCCCCAACAGGTCCGCCAACTGGACGCGGCTCTGGTCACCCTCGATCGCGAGCTGGCTTCCATCGAAAAGCTCGCAGGGCCCTTCCTGCCCATTGCCCCATACTTCGGTTGGTTCCCAGGCGTCGGCGGCGACATCGAGGCCGCGCCCCACCTGCTGACCATGGCCCGCCAGACCACGGGGGCCGCTCGGAGCCTCTCCTCCATCTTTCTGCCCCTGCTCGACGAGCTGGAACCGGGAAAGGTCAGCCTCCAGTCGTTGGGCCCGGCTCTCACCACCCGCATCCTGGAAGGCCAGCCCCAATTGGATCAGGCAGGCAATGCGCTAGACCACGCGACTCAGGCTCGAAGCCAATTTGATGCCGGGCGCCTATCGGCCAAGACCCGTCGCCTGGTCGATCGTTTCGACCGCCTCCTGCCCCTCATGCGCCACGGCCCAGACCTTTTGGCCGCGCTGCCCGAACTTTTCGGCGCCGACCGACCCAGGACCTATCTGATCCTGGCTCAAAACAACCACGAACTGCGCGCCACAGGCGGCTTTATCAGTGGGGTCGGCCTGGTGCAGGTCGACCGGGGACAGATCGTCCGCGCGAGCTTTCAAGATAGCTATGCCGTCGACAACCTGAATCAACCCCACCCCTGGGCGCCCGACCCGTTGCGGCGCCACATGGGCTCCGCGTTGTTGATGCTTCGCGATGCCAACTGGTGGCCCGATTTTCCCACTTCGGCCCGAACGGTGGCCGATCTCTACCGTCAGGACCAAGGGGTGGCCGTCGACGGCGTGATAGCCGTGGATCTGACCACGCTCCAGCTTTTTCTCAACGCCCTGGGCCCCATCTCCGTCCCAGGCTACGACCAACCAGTCACTGGCGCCAACCTGACGTCGATGATCGCCACATCCTGGGAATCGCCCCGGATGACTGCCCCCGGCAAGGAAGGCGCCGACTGGTGGCTCCACCGCAAAGACCTGGCGGCCGATCTGATGGCCGAGCTTGTGCCCGCCATCACTCAACAGGCCGACGCCCAAAAGATGGCCGACCTGGGCCGTGCCACATTCCAGGCCCTGCGCCAACGGCACCTGTTGATTTATGTCGACTCGCCCAAGGCGCACGCCCTCCTGCACCAACTCGGGTGGGATGGCGCCCTGCGCATCCCCGAGGGCGACACCTGGCTGGTGGTCGACAGCAACGTCGGCTTTAACAAGGTGAATCCCAACATCGACCAAACCCTGGACTATACCCTCCAACTGGATGCCACAGGGCAGGCCACCGCCACCCTGACCCTGGCCTACAGCCACCGCATCCAGCGCCCCACGCCCGCCTGTATTCACGAGTCGCGCTACGGCGATCGATACCAGGACCTGATGGAGCGCTGCTATTGGGATTACATCCGCGTCTATCTGCCCCAGGGCAGCGAGCTTGTCGGCCTCCTCGGCGCCGATGGCCCCTATGAGGTCTATGACGAGACCAACCGCACGGTGGTAGCCTTCTCGATGCTCCTCGGCACGGCGGAATCCCGCCAGATTCGCCTCGTCTACCGCCCTTCCCTGCCGCCGCTAACGGGTGAATACCGACTGCTGGCCCAGAAACAGCCGGGAACCGGGGCCATCCCCCTGCGCATCCGGCTGATCCCTCCCGGAGGCGCTGCACCGCAAGAGGCCCAGCCCGAGGGCCTGGTCTGGCTGGACGGGATGGCCGTCTGGCAGGGCGACCTCAGCGAGGATCGGGAATTCTACATGACCTGGCAGTAGCGCCACGAAAGCGAAAGGGCGAATCCCCAAGGATCCGCCCTACAGATCACAGCCACTGGCCAGGCGTCGCAGCCTGACTCAGGACTATTCCACGAGATCTATGAAATCGACCATCCCCTCGTCCGTCTCTTCCTGCGCCTCCTCGTATTTACGGCGCCGCCGATCCAGCCAGAAATCCCCCTCGGTCACCTGCCGATCCACTCGCCGCGCAAACACCAGATAGCCGGTGTGGGCCACCATCCGGTCCGCCGGCCGAAGCCGCTCGGGCACCGGCTTGTAGCTCCGCACCAAAATCTCCTCCACCTCAATGGCGCCAAAGGACTGCTGCATTTCGAGCCCCCGCACCAAGGCTGCGATCTGATTCGTGGTGGGCGCTATCGCCCCGAAAAAGCCACTCGGCTTGAGCGCCTCGGCGACCTGTGACAAATAGGCCCAGGGTCGCCGCACATCCAGGAACAGCGCGTCAACGTCCCGTTCGTCAAAACCCTCTACGATATCCCGCTGTTTGAACTCGACGTGACCTTCCAACCCCAAGGCCGCCAGGTTCTTGCGGGCCAATTGCAGAATATCGGGCCGCGCCTCGTAACTGTACACTCGCCCCGTGGCCCCCACAGCCCGCGCCAAAGCCACCGTCAGCCCGCCGCTGCCCGTCCCGGCCTCGACGATCCGGCTGCCGGGCATGACGCTCAACTTGAGCAGCGTATAGCCCACATCTTTGGGAAACATGATCTGCGTCGTGCGCTTGAGCAATCGGATCAGATCGAAACTGCTGGGTTCCAACACCACAAACCGATAGCCAAGGTGAGAGCGGATCTCCAGCCCCAACGGCAGTCCCAGCAGATAGTCGTGTTGGATG
>CAYVLO010000227.1:0-5619 GCA_964452125.1 uncultured Anaerolineaceae bacterium
ATCCTCCAAGTGCAATGAATGTTCGATAGCAATTCGATTCCTGGAGGGCAATCGCGCTGGCCCCAGTTGGGTACCCTGGAATCGATGTGCGCCGAGCGTATTCTAGCGCAAAAGAACCGGATCAGCAAACGGCACCGCATACCGAACCACGGGTGGTGCGAGGCTATGGCTCTGTTGCCGGCCAAGTTGCCCGGTTAGCGGGTCTGTGCTATACTGGTGAGGGTAATCCTCTCTGCCCGGAGACACAGGATGCTGGAGAGAAGGCTATGGAACCCAAAAAAACTGTGCTCATCATCGAAGATGACCGCGATATGATCGATCTACTGAGCATTGTCCTGCGGCGCGGCGGCTATCGACCGGTGGCTGCTCTGGGTGGCAAAGAGGGCTTGCGGCTGCTCCGCGAGCAGCCGGTCGATTTGGTTTTGCTCGATCTGATGATGGGCGATATGAATGGCTGGCAGGTGTTGGAAGTTATCAAAGCCGACAAGTCGTTGTCAGCCATCCCTGTGCTAATTGTAAGTGCGCGCCATTACCTGGAGGATTTGCAGGTGGACACACATGAGAGCCTCTACGAAGGCTATTTGGTAAAGCCCTTTGTGGTGCGAGATCTTTTGACTCAGATCCGCGAGGTGCTGCAATGACCCAACTGTCTGGTACAAGTCCAGGCGATAGTGCATTCTTTCCCCCTGAGCCGAAAACAATGGAAGACACAGGCTTGAGCCTTGGATTTCTTTCGGATCTGGCTCTCAAGATCCTTTATTTCAGAGGTTATGCAGCTGGCGCCGACCTGGCTGAGCAAATGTGCCTGCCCTTTGCCGGGGTGACGGAACGGGTCCTCGATTTCCTGAAGAGAGAGATGTTATGCGAGATCCGCGGGGCAGGAGGTTTGGGCCAATCAACCTTTGAATATTCGATCACAGCCAAAGGCATTGCCCGGGCGCGAGAGATCCTGGACCGGAGCCAGTATGTGGGGCCTGCCCCGGTGCCGTTGCACGAGTATTCTGAGGGTATTCGCCGCCAGCCGATGTTGACTGAATCGATTCGCGAGCACTCGATCCACCAGGCGCTCAGCCATCTGGTGGTCGATGACGAGATGATTCAAATGTTGGGTCCGGCTATCAATTCGGGCCGCTCGGTGTTTCTCTATGGCGAGCCGGGCAACGGCAAGACGGCTATGGCCGAAAGCGTGGGGCGCATGATCCTGGGTTCTGAGATGTACCTTCCCTATGCGGTTGAAGTTGGAGGGATGGTCATCAAGGTGTTTGATGAGGTGAACCACGTACTGGTTCCGGTATCCGCCCAAGGCAATGGCGGAAATTCCTCCTTGGGTCGTAGGCGTATTGACTCGCGCTGGATTCGCATCAAGCGACCGGTCATCACCACCGGCGGCGAACTGACGTTGGAGACGTTGGATCTGGTGTGGGACGATGTCTCCAAGTACTATGAGGCCCCTTTTCAGATGAAGGCGAACGGTGGGATGTTCTTGATCGATGATTTCGGTCGCCAGTTGGTGCGGCCTCGCGACCTGCTAAACCGCTGGGTAGTGCCTTTGGAGAAGCGTTACGACTATTTGACACTGCATACCGGGCAAAAGATCGAAGTCCCATTTGAGGTTCTGATTGTGTTTTCCACAAATTTGGCGCCCAACGAGCTGGTAGACGAAGCCTTTTTGCGCCGAATTCGACATAAAATCTATGTGGGCGATCCGAGCTATGATGCATTCCGGGAGATCCTGCGACGGGAGTGCCATGCGCGTAAAATCGCTTTTGATGATGAGGGAGTGGCCTATTTGTTGCGCGAGTATTACATCAAGCCTGGAAAACCGTTGCGGGCTTGCCACCCGCGCGATATTGCTGACGAGATCATGGATATTGCTCGATTCGAGAACGTCACGCCCAGGCTCACAAAGGAACTTATCGACCGGGCGTGCAAGGCGTATTTCGTCAAATTGTAGCTCCGCACACGATACTTGGAGTAGGAAGGGTTACGTGGAAGAACGTCTGCGTCAAGCGGTTATGGATCGGTTAAAAGATGGGCAGTTGCCCTGCAATCAGGCTCATGCCATCGCCAAGTTGGAAGGGATTGACCCATTGGATTTGGGCTTTGCTCTGAATGAAATGGGGATCCGGGTCTCTCGCTGCCAATTGGGCCTGTTTGGTTATGGCCCCAAGGCTGAAGGCAAGCACAAGATCGTGGAGCCGGTGGAGGAGGTGCCCGAGCGCCTGGCTGAACGGCTGCAGGCAGCAGCCCGGGATGGGGCCATGACCTGTCAGGCCGTGTGGGCAATCGCCGATGGCCTGGGCTTGAAGCGCATCGCTGTGAGCAGCGCCATGGAGGCGATGGGCCTGAGGACCAGTCATTGCCAATTGGCTTGTTTCCCTCGGCCCTGGGTTCCTTGGAAAGAATGATCGGATCTGGATGGGTGCAGTATGGAGTTTGAGCAGGACGAGGTGGTGGAACTGGCCTGCAACCTGGACAATGCGACGGGAGAACTGTTGGGCTATGTCCTGGAGCGCCTTATGGCTGAAGGGGCTCTGGATGCCTGGTTTACGCCGATCCAGATGAAAAAGAACCGTCCTGCGGTTTTGTTGGCTGTACTGGCGCCGGTCGAACGAGCTGACGCCCTGTCCGAGTTGTTGCTGCGCGAGACGCCGACCCTGGGCGTCCGCCGGCAGGTAATGGTTCGCCAAAAGGCAGGACGCGAGATGCGCACAGTAGAAACGGTCTGGGGGCCTGTGCGGGCCAAGGCCAAGCTCCTGCAGGGGGTGGTGGTCTCGATTGCGCCCGAGTACGACGACTGTGCGCGGCTGGCTCGGGACGCGGGGGTTCCTCTGGCACAGGTCATGGATGAGGCG
The DNA here is from genome assembly GCA_964452125.1 of uncultured Anaerolineaceae bacterium. Lineage (GTDB taxonomy): Bacteria > Chloroflexota > Anaerolineae > JAAYZQ01 > JAAYZQ01 > CAZNQW01. Next base: position 2,856 of record CAYVLO010000227.1, read on the forward strand.
CGCAGAGTGGCCTGCGCCGAACAAAGAGATCGGTAGATAGGTATGGATTTCTTGAGTGGTCTTGAGCCTTTGCCATCCGCGGTGGTGGTCGGTTTGCTGGTTTTGGTTGCCTGGGTTGTGGCGCGTGTGATTCTGCGCATTGCGGCCAAACTGATGTCCTTTGTGCTGACGGCCATCGTGGCTGCCGTCCTGGTGTATCTGGTGTTGCACTACCTGTTCTAAAAAGCACCTCAGGACGCGGGCTGAACAGTTGCTATGCGCTTTTGGGCGCCCTCGCAAATTCCAGGTCTGCGACGCGCTCGGTATCGGCTTTTATTCGAGCGCGTTCGTCGATCCGCAAGCCGCACACCCACATGATTCCCGATGGGCCTTCCAACAAAGGGAGCGACCCGCGCCCGGCTTTGGGTACCCGTTGATTGGTTAGAAAATCGCCCAATTTGGCGCTGCGCCCGGCCATGCCCAGGGGCTGGAAGCGGTCCCCGGGCCGCCGCGTGCGGAGCCATAGGTTTTCCCCGATGCAATCGACATCGAGAAAGGCGCGCCAGGGGTTGGGATTGTCCTGCCAATTGTTGGGCAGAGAGGTCACGTCGATGACACGTGCGACCAATTGCCAGTCGGAGTTGGGTAGGGGGGTTGTCCCCGGCAGCCTGATGGGCAGTGGTGCGCGACCTGGCTCCAGGGCAGGCCGGTCGGGTGCCAAGTCCCAGCCCTGTTCGCTGTTGTGGATTATGAGCTTGTCATAACCCAAAGTGAGCATCAGCCATTGAGGGAGGGTGGCCTGATCTCCCGTCTCGCCATCTCGGGCAATGCGCAGCGCGTCTTCCACGTGGATAAAGTTGATGTTGCGCAGAGAGCGGCGCATCTGGTGGATCGCTTCGCGCAGGGTGGAACGCTGGAGGCTGGTCGGCAGGGCGCGCCAGGCATCTAGAGAAAAGACGATCCTGGCGCCAGCCTCTCCCCTGATAGGCAACGATTCCTCTACGACAATCTCGGTCCAGGCCTGGTCGAGGAGCGAATGCAGCAGGGCATAATCGTCGGCGACGACCCGCGACGAGCGGCGGATCACCTCGCTGATGTTGGGGTTGTGGCTGGCTAAAAGGGGGAGCACCTCGTGGCGAAGCCAGTTGCGAAAGTAGGTGGTATCGAGGTTGGAGTGATCGAATCGAGGCTGGAGATGGTGAGCTTGGCAATAGGCCTCGATCTCGGCACGGGGTACGTCCAGCAAAGGCCGCACGAGGGAAAGATCGGCGGCGAAATCTTGAGGCAATCCCAACAGGCGATAGTCGCTTAGAGGGGTGCGGGGTAGCATTCCTCGCAGGCCCGCCAGCCCCGAGCCCCGGATCCAATGCATCAACACAGTCTCGGTCTGATCGTCGGCGTTGTGGCCCACAGCGATGGATCGAGCCCCGCAATTGACAGCTACCCGTGCCAGGAAGGCATAGCGGATGCGACGAGCAGCTTCTTCGAAGGCAAGTCGTTGCTCCTGAGCCCAAGCAGGCACATCCGCCTGCTCGATGGTGCAGGCCAGCCCCCAGTCAGACGCGATGGATCGGACAAAATTGGCGTCGGCGTCGGCCTCGCTGCCACGCAACCCATGATTCAGGTGGGCCACGTGCAGGGACCAACGATAGTCTCGACTCAGTTGGCAAAGGGCGTGGAGAAGGCACAGAGAATCGGCGCCGCCAGACACGCCGACGACGATCGTTTCCCCTTTGGCAAACAGCTTCTGTTCCTCTATGGTCTGCCAGATACGTTCTATCACGGGCACGGCTCTTAACTCCTGGGATGCCTGCATGGGACTACCGGCTATAATCGCATTTCATAAGGTTCCCGAAAAAGGCGTGGTATCCACGGATATTATACCACTTTCCATCGGGCTTGTCACCGCCGGGAGTTTCTGATATAATCGCCCGTGGGTGACGCTACCAAACAGTTTCGAGGAGGAACGACGATGAGTGAGATCAAGCTGGCTGTGATCGGCGGTTCAGGGGTGTACGACATGGAGGCCTTGACCGACGTTGAAGAGCGGCAGGTTTCTACCCCCTTTGGCGATCCATCGGATACGATTGTGGTGGGAACATTGTCGGGAACGCGGATCGCTTTTTTGCCCCGACATGGGCGCGGGCACCGGTGGACGCCGAGCGAAGTGCCGTACCGGGCCAACATCTGGGCGCTCAAGAGCCTGGGCGTGGAGCGCATCATCTCTGTTAGTGCATGCGGCAGTATGAAAGAGCAATATGCGCCCCGCGATATTGTAATCCCCGATCAGATCTATGACAATACGAAAAAGCGGGACTATTCCTTTTTTGGCCGGGGATTGGTGGCCCATATCGGACTGGCCGAGCCTTTTTGCGCCCATTTGAGCCAAACACTCCACGAGGCCGTGAAAAGCACGGGCGCCACGGTTCATCAGGGGGGGACCTTTATGGTCATTGAAGGGCCTCGCTTTAGCACCCGCGGTGAGAGCCGCATCTATCGCTCGTGGGGGGTGGACATCATCGGCATGACGGCCGTGCCTGAGGCGCAGCTCGCTCGCGAGGCGGGCATCTGCTATGCCACCATGGCTCATGTGACCGATTACGATGTGTGGCATGAGGAAGAGGAGGCGGTGAGCGTCGAGATGCTGATCGCCAATCTGATGGCCAACGCGGCGGTCTCCAAGCAGGCCATTGCCGAGCTTGTGCCGATGTTGCCGGTGCAGCGTTCGTGCGAGTGCGGGCAGGCCCTCGCGACGGCGGTCATTACCGAAAAAAGCCTCATCCCA
>CAYVLO010000228.1:0-5616 GCA_964452125.1 uncultured Anaerolineaceae bacterium
CCTGGCTACTGGCCAAGGGGTTGAGTGCAATCCCCACACTTTTGCGGTGTACCCGATCCTTCGGCCAGGGCGCAGGTCTTTGGCGCTCGCCGACCTTCGGGACGGGGTCGGACTTTACGCCCCAACCCCAGGAGTTAGACACTCCCTCTGTTTTCGGGTATAATCCAACCCGGGTCCGAGATCCTCCGGACCCTTTCTGGGAAATTTCATCACAGTTAGGAGGACAATCGTGTCTGATGTATATGCAGGAAAACTACTAAGGGTCAACCTCACCGAGAGCACTCTGCGCCCTGAAGCCATCGACGATGCAGACGTCAAGCAGTACCTCTTGGGCAGTGGGTTGGCTGCCGCGCTCCTGATGCGCGAGATGGACCCTGACCTCGATCCCCTCGACCCGGCGAGCCCGCTGATGGCCTTTAACGGATTGCTCACTGGCACCTTTTCGCCCACCGGCTGCCGCAGCACCTGGTGCGGTATTTCGCCGCTGACGGGCATCTGGAACGAATCCAACATGGGCGGCCATTGGGGCGCCGAGCTTCGCTTTTCCGGATTCGACGGCGTCATCGTCACCGGGCGGGCCGCCGAGCCGGTCTACCTCTGGATTCACGAGGGCGAGGCCGAAATTCGACCGGCCACGCATCTGTGGGGCATGGACCACTTTGAGGTCGTTGAACAACTGCGTCGCGAAACCGACCCCAAAGCCCAGGTGGCCTCCATCGGGTTGGCTGGCGAAAACCAGGTGCCCCTGGCTGGTGTAATGCAGGGAGGCCACGACCACGCCCGAACGGCCGGTCGCGGCGGCATGGGCGCCCTCATGGGCTCCAAGAACCTGAAGGCCATCGTGGTCCGCGGCACCGACAAGCCCAACTACCCCGACCCCAAGGCCTTTCGTTCCCACGTGCGCGACCTGAACAAATTCATTCAGGAACACGCATTTGGTCTGTCTCAGTTGGGCACCCCCGGCGGCGTGATCGGCGCCGAAAAATTCGGCGATATGGCGTTGGCCAACTGGAGCCAGGGAAGCTGGCAAGAAGGCGCCGCGGCGATCTCGGGCCAGCGGATGATGGAGACCATTTTCGACAAGCACACCCACTGCTTTGCCTGCCCCATCGGCTGCGGCAAGAACATCAAGATCGAAGAAGGACCCTACGCCGGCGTCTATGGCCACGGCGCCGAATACGAAACCCTGGCCGGCCTGGGCGGCAACTGCCAATGCGACGACCTCAACGCCATCCAGGCCATGAACGACCTGTGCAACCGCTACGGCCTGGACACCATCAGCACCTCGGGCGTCCTCGCCTTTGCCATGGAGGCCCTGGAGAAGGGGTTGCTCTCACCGGAACAGGTAGACGGACTCGACCTCACCTGGGGGAACGCCGAAGCCATGATCGGCGCCATCCACGCCATTGCCCGGCGCGAGGGCGCGGGCAAGCTCCTGGGCATGGGCGTGCGCGCCCTGGCTGCCAAGCTCGGCCCCGAAGCAGAGCGCATGGCCATTCACGTGCGGGGGATGGAACTCCCCTATCACGATCCGCGCGCCTTTGTCAGCATGGCTGCCAACTATGCCACCGCCTCACGCGGCGCCTGCCACCTGGAAGCCCTGAGCTACTGGGTGGGCTATGGCCTTCGCCTGGAAGGCTGGTTCGATCCGCCCACCTTTGATCCTCACGACAACACGGGCAAAGGCAAAATGGCCGCCATGTTCCAAGACTATCTGGCCGTGTACAATCCTTTGGGCCTGTGCAAGTTCATCGTCAAGGGCAAGGCAGGCCCCCAGCACATCGCCGACCTGGTGAACGCTGCCCTGGGCTGGAACTGGACCGCGGACGATGTGATGACCACCGGCGAGCGACTGTTCAACCTGAAACGGCTTCTCAACGCTCGGAAGGGCGTCACCGGCCAAAGCGACACCCTGCCCTACCGGCTGCTGCACGAACCCCGGCCCTCGGGCGGCGCCGAGGGCGTGCTGCCCGACCTGGAAGCCCAGTTGACCGAATACTATCAGGTGCGCGGCTGGAGTCCCAAGGGCGAACCCACACTGGACCGGCCGGCCTCCCTGGACCTGGCGGGCTAAATCGAGCCGGCGTCCTCCAGTCGGCCAAGAGGACCATCGAACACAACTCTTGAGACGAGCGCTCTGAGCGCAGAAAGACAGACATGAGCGGCAAGACCTTTGAAAAGAGCCAAAGTTTGCGAGATCGAGCGGCAGCCGTTCTGCCCCGGGGCGTCTCGTCCAATTTCCGCTACTGGGGCCCCACCGAATCACCCGTCGTGGCGCGGGGCGAGGGCTGCTACATCTGGGACCTGGATGGCAATCGGTCCGTCGACTACCGACTGGGCTACGGTCCGGTCATCCTGGGCCACGGCCACGCCTCTGTGTGCGACCGCGTGGCCCAGGCCATTCGAGGCGGCACCCTCTTTGCCGCGCTCACCGAGGGCGAGGTCCGGCTGGCCGAGCGCATCCGCAGTCTGTGCCCCGGCGTGGAACTGCTGCGCTACGCCAACTCGGGCACCGAAGCCACCATGCACGCCCTGCGCATCGCCCGCGGCTACACCGGACGCGACACGGTGCTCAAGTTCGAAGGGCAATACCACGGTATGCACGACTACCTCCTGTGGTCCACGGCCACGGCCGCGCCCACCGAACTGGGCGCCCGGCGCAGCCCCACACCCGTCCAGGCGTCCTCGGGCATCCCGGCAGGGATCCGCGAGACCGTCCTGACCCTACCCTTTAACGACGCCGAGGCGCTGGAACTGACCCTTCGCCGTGAGGGGCATCAGATCGCCGCCCTCATCGTCGAGCCCATCCTGGGCAATGCCGCCAGCATTCCCCCGCAAGAGGGTTGGTTGCCGCTCCTGCGCCAAAAGTGCGACGAATACGGCATCGTGTTGATCTTTGACGAGGTCAAGACCGGCTTTCGCCTCGCCCCGGGCGGCGCCCAAGAGGTGTTCGGTGTCACCGCCGATCTGGTCACCTATGCCAAATCGATCGCCAACGGATTTCCCCTGGCAGCGATCGGCGGCAAGCGCGAGATCATGAACGTCGTCTCTGGCGGTGTAGCTCACGGGGGCACCTATTGCGGCACGCCAACGGCCATCGCTGCCGGCGAAGCCACGCTGGGACTTCTGGCCAATGGCCAGATCCTGCGGACCATCGACGCCCAAGGGCGCAAACTTCAGGCGGGCCTCTCTCAGATCCTGACCCAAGCCGGTATCCCCCACCACATCCTGGGTCCTGGGGCCATGTTCGGCGTGGTCCTGATGCAAGATCCGCCCCAAGACTACCGCGACCTGGCCCAGCACGACGCCGAGTTGTACCATCGGATCGCGATGGAGTTGAACCACCGCGGCGTGGCCGTCGAACCCGATGCTCACGAGCCCTGGTTCCTGTGCGCCGCCCACAGCAATGAGGCCATCGACGAAACCCTGAACATCTTTGACGATGCCGTTCGCACGGTCATCGCCTGACCGTGGCTGCGAGGAGAAAATGAAACCGATTCGCCTCATAGCGCTCGAAGGAGAGGCCGCCGAACGCGGGCGGCAATACGGGGTGCAGGCCGCCGCCGAAATCCGGCAGGTGGGTGACCTGCGGTCAGCCTGCCAGGCCGACCGACAGCTCTTTGCTTTCAGCCACGCATAATCCTTTTCCGCGAGTACAGAATAGCAAAGGGCCGCAGGTTCGCTGCGGCCCAACTGGTTGTGCTTTGACGACAACGGGAAAAATCACACCCCGGCGTCGCGGAGTTGCCCTTCGTCCAACCCAAAATGATGGCCGATTTCGTGCAAAACCGTCCGCCGTACCTGCTCGCGGATCTGCTCGGGGGTGCGGCACACCTCCTCGATGGGCTGCCGAAAAATAATGATCTTGTCGGGCACCGCCTCACCATAGGTGAAACCGCGGTGGGTCTTGGGTACCCCCACGTACAGCCCAAACAGGGAATGACGCGGGCCCAACCCCACCCCAGCCAACTGCTCGCGGGTGGGTCGCTCGCCGACCACAACCACCACGTTGTCCAACCAGGCCTGGATCTCGTCAGGCAGGCTATCCAGCGCTTCGGCCACCAATGTTTCAAATTCGATTCGATTCATGCTCGTCATTATACCACAAGATATGAGCGCACTCTACCTCGGGCCCAGGGCTGTTCAGGATAATCGCATTTGAAATATCAATGCAATGATGATGCCTGATTGAGAGAACTAACTTTGGAGTGCGGCAGCTTGCTGCCGCAAAAAACCTGCGCAAGCAAGCGTCCTGGCGCTTCGCGCCAGGCGCGCACTCCAAAAAGGGACTTTTCCGTCCGAAATGATCAGCTAGGCCCACCTTGCGAATCTCCGTTGATCCAAATGCGTTCGCCCTAACTACTCGCCCGATCCCGCCAACCCCAGCTCGGAGGCAATGCCCTGCATGGCCTCCAACACCAGCGGCACGTGCTCCTGCCACAGATCAACGCCGAGGCCGTCACAGGCCGCCTCGATCTCCTCGCGCTGCACGGCAGCGGCAAATGCCCGATCCTTCCACTTTTTCCGCACCGAACTGATCTTGGTAATGTCGCGAATATCCTGGCTGGGACGCACCAACGCCACCGCCACAAGGAACCCAGTCAGCTCATCGACCGCCACCAACGTCTTTTCCATTCTCGACTCGGCCGGGACCCCAGTGTACTCACTGGCGTGGGCCAACACGGCCCGCACGATTTCCTCGGGCCAATCCCACTCCCGCAACATGCGGGCGCCCACCACCGGGTGTCCCTCCACCGAGAGATCGGGATAGCGTTCATAGTCAAAGTCGTGGACAAGACCCACCAGGCCCCACAGCTCGGCGTCCTCGCCGAATTTGACAGCATACGCCCGCATTGCGGCCTCGACGGCCAACATGTGGCGCACCAGACTTTGACTTTGGGTGTGCTCGTTCACCAGCTCCCAGGCTTGTTCGCGCGTGGGCATCGTTCTCTCCTCCAGTTTCAGGCTTTGGGCCATTGTACCCCACTCGCGGCGAAAGGGCAAACCCTGCCGGGTCGCGTCGCCTCCCGCGCAACCGGATCTCGGCCGGGCAACGCCTTACATGCGGGGTCCGGGCCGCCCGTCTACGGGCGCTTAGGCACCCGGGCCGGGGGTGTGGGGGCTCGGCCGAGCCCCCACAAATCGACTGCGATGCGAGAAGGTACGCATCTTGGCGGTCTGGACCCTGCGGGTAGAGGAATAACTATGGACCCCCGCATTCGCGAGGGTGACGTCTGGGGCGGGGCTGGCGACCGGGTCGCGTCGCCTCGATCTCGACCGGGCAACACCTTACATGCGGGGCCCAGGGCCACCCGCCCAAGACACCCCCAAGCCATTTGTCGGCAGTTGAATCCTGTGCTACAATAAGTCCATCCCCATGAGTGGAGGACGTCATGAAAATCGAACCGTTTGCCCTGGAACGTTGGATGACGACCTATGAAATCAAGGTCGCCTATGACATTGCCGAAAGCGGCATCTACCCGTTGACCGTCCACGAGCTGCTCGAGATGGAACCGCCCGATACGCGACAGGTGACCCTGGACCGTCTTCTCAACCTGCGCCTGGGCTATGGCGAAGCCTGCGGCACGCACGAACTGCGCTCGCTTCTGGCCGATA
>CAYVLO010000229.1:0-5597 GCA_964452125.1 uncultured Anaerolineaceae bacterium
CGGCCCTCCTCAATGGCTTCTATCAGAGCCAGAGGAATAGAGGCCGCTGACGTATTGCCATAGCGATCGATGTTGACCATGATCTTTTCGGGAGGCACGCGGAGCCGACGCCGGGCCAGTTCGATAATGCGATCGTTGGCCTGGTGGGGGATGATCAGGTCGATATCGTCCACCGTTAACCCAGCGGAGGCGATCACCTTGGTGGTCGATTCGGCCATCACGCGCGAGGCAAATTTGAACACCCGCTGGCCATCCATGCGCAGGTATTGCAGTCGATGATCGAGGACCTCTTGCGAAGCCGGATGAACCCCGCCACAGCCGGGAACCATCAGCGCATCATAGTCGGCCCCATCCGATCCCAAGTCGAAGGACAATAACCCCGTGGGCTGATCGCTCGCCTCCAGAACCACCGAGCCCGAGCCATCGCCAAAGAGCACACAGGTGGTCCGGTCCGACCAGTCAATACCCATCGACAAGTGCTCGGTGCCGATGACCAGCACGTTGCGATAGGCGCCCGACTGGATGAACTGGCAGGCCGTGACCAGGGCATAGACCCATCCCGTGCAGCCTGCCTGCAAGCTAAAGGCCGGAGCGTGGCCTGCACCCAACCGATCTTGAACCATGCTGGCCACGGATGGGACCAGATAGTCGGGCGATGACGTGGCGACAATAATCAGTTCCACATCCTGTGGCGCGAGTTGGGCCACCTCCAACGCTTTTCGGGCAGAGGCAAGGGACATCGAGCAACAGGTCTCGCCGGGGGCGGCAATGCGCCGCTCGCGGATGCCGGTCCGCGTCCGTATCCACTCATCGCTGGTGTCGACAATCTTTTCCAGGTCGGAATTGGTAAGCACCCGCTCGGGCACATACTTGCCCCATCCGGTAATCCGAGCATACTTGGCCATAGGACGGCGACCTCCTGATCCTCGTTTTCCCAAATTTCCAAAAAAACAGCCCGAAAATTGGCCTTTCGCAAAAAGCCGAAAGGCCGAGTGCCGGGAGCCTGCAGCACCTATCCGGTAGCGATGTGGGGCGCCCGGCCCTGCCGGTGGCGCCAGACCAGGGCCAGCACCACCCCAGCGATAGAGGCCGCCGATCCCGCCGCGGCTGCTCCCAAGATAATGCCCTTTCGATGTCTTTGAAACAGGGTGGGAACGGTGGTTTCCTGGCGCTGCTGTGCTGCCAGGATCAACTCGCCGTGCAGCCGGCGCCGAAAGTCTGGATCGGGCTCTACCGGCTTGAGCAACCCTTGTAGATTCTCTGCCAGATCCAGCAGCCCCCGCACCTGTACATTTCGCCTGAGTGTGCCAAGGGGGACATCCCCTCGACCGACGAGTTTGTCTGTGTGCATCGACAAAATGGTTTCGATCTCCCTCGTATTCATCGCGCCTCCCACAGGCTCCTTTGCCCGCGTATGCAACCTTCGCTCACAGTTGGTAGGCCACCAATCCCAGGGTACCGGGTCCGAAATGCACTACCAGGGCTGTAGTCAAATCGGCCACGAACGCTTCCTGGCAATTGAAAATCGCCTTGGCTTTTTCGAGCAACTCGTCGCCCAGGTCCGCCGCTTCGGAATGAATGGCCGCCAGGTTCACCGGCGCCGATGTGCCTATCCGCTCGACCATGATTTCCAACATGCGCTCGATGGCTTTGCTTCGCGTGCGCACTTTTTCGGCCACATCGATCATTCCGTCTCCCAGGATGATGATCGGTTTGATGTTGAGCAGGGCCGCCAGACTTCCCTGGAGTTTGCCCACCCGTCCGCTCAACTGGGCAAAGCGCAAGTCTTTGACCGTGAACAGGATCTGGATCCTGGGGCGGATCGTGCTCAAGCGCTCCAGGATCTCGTCCACGCCCTTGCCCTTTTCGGCCATTCGAGCCGCTTCCAACGCCAGAAAGCCGACCCCCGCCGATCCACATGCACTGTCAAAGGGATGGACGCGCACCCGGTCGGCCGCCATCTCGGCGGCCAATTGGGCCGATTGCAGTGTGCCACTCAGCTTGGCGGTCACGTGAATCGAGATGATCTCCGTGGCCCCTCTGTCGGCCAGTTGCTGATAACACTCTAGAAACTGACCGGCTGAGGGCTGCGACGTTTGCGGCAAGGTACCGGTCTCGTTGATCTTGCGCAAAAAGGTCTGGTGATCGATGTCGACCCGATCCTGATAGGTGTCTGAGCCAAACTGGATGTTGATGGGTACCACGGTCAGGTCATACCGCTGATAGAGTTCTTCGGGCAAATCACAGGTCGAGTCTACGACGATCTTGATCATCCGATTCCTTTTCTTCTTTCGTTTTTCGGCCGATGAAGCCGGGCCTCACAGGCAGCGCTCGTCCAAATGGGTGCGCAATGCCGACAGGGTGCGATGGTACAGGGACTTGATGGCGCCTTCGCTCCGTCCCATGATCTCGCCGATTTCGGCATTGGATAGCTGCTCGACGAATTTCAGGATGAGCAGCATCTGCCGATCGGCGGACAAGCAGCGGACCGCCTCCAGGAGCGCCTCATTCTGCTGGCCCTGAACGATCTGGTCCAGGAGGCCCTCGCCCTTTTGAGCTCCGACCATGGTCAGGCGATCCAGGGTCACCAGGGTGCGGCGACCGCGATCCCGATGCCAATTCGCCACCAGATTATGAGCGATCCGGTACAGCCAGGACGAAAAGGGCGCCCCCCGCTGCACGTAGCGGGGAAGGTGATTCATCGCCTGATAGAATACCTTGGCTGTCAGATCCTCGGCGTCATGATGATTCCCCGTACGATAGTAGACATAGTGATAGATCTTGTCCAGGTATCTCTCGTACAGGGCCCCGAACGCTTCTGGATCGGTCTTGGCTTGTTCGATCAGCGCTGCTTCGTCTGTCCACTCACTCAACCGCATGACCTCGCTGGCGCCGATCGTTTTTCCATCCTCGATCTCGCATACTAGAACACCGACCGGCGCGAATGGTTGCGATCAAGTATACCAAAGGCAGACAATCTGGTCAACCAGCCCCCTTTGCCAAACCAGGGTCCTGTCAGTCGGGATGCCACCTCCTCTCCCGATCGGGCAAAAGCAACTTGGTGCGTGGCTGGTTTTCGAGTATAATGCGGGGGCGGGCAGGGAGGTTGTCGAGCCATCCACCGCCTCCGGCGGGCGCCCTGCGAGCGAGTTCGAGTAGGAACATGCCGTCCATTGGCATAGTCAGGAGTGGGCAAGTGGCTGTGGTCGTAACCCGGGGCTTGGAACTTCAGGTGGCCGTCGCCAAAGTGAGCAAATACGCCGTGGCCGAGAGCGGCGATTCCTTCGAACAGATCGAGCGGCCTCACGGGGGCCTGTCGTTGATCCTGGTGGACGGGCAACGCAGCGGCAAGTCGGCCAAGGCCATCAGCAACATTGTGGCGCGCAAGGCGATCTCGCTTTTGGCCGACGGGGTGCGCGATGGGGCGGCCGCCCGGGCGGCCCACGATTATCTTCGCACCATGCGCTCTGGTCAGGTATCGGCCACCCTAAACATCGTCTCGGTGGATCTGGTCACCCAGACCATCGTCATCTCGCGCAACAGCCACTGCCCGGTCCTTGTCCTGGACGGCAACACGAAGGAACTCACCCTGTTGGATGAGCCCAGTGAATCCATTGGCATCCACAGCCGGATCCGTCCGGTCATCACCGAATTGCCCATCACACCCAATTTGCACGTCGTCGTCTTTACCGACGGCGTGCTGTACGCCGGCGAGCGGTACGGGCAGCGGTTAGATGCCCCCGAGTTTGTCCGCGTCCATGCGGACGTCTGCCCCGGAGCCTCGTGCGCCCGCTCTCTGGCCGATGGGTTGTTGGCCCAGGCCCTGGAGCTGGACCGGGGTCGTCCCGACGACGATATCAGTGTGTTGGTCGTATCGGTCATCGACTGCGAGCCTGCCGACAATGTGCGGCGCATGTCGGTGCGTTTTCCCATTTGACATGGGCTGTGCTATTCCGCGAGGGAAGCGATGCGCGTCAAAGTCGTGGGGCCTTGCGCGTCGGGGAAAAGCGTCCTGGCCCGAGGGCTCCGAAAACGGGGATACGATGCCAGCTCATCGGCCCAGGATCATTCCTATGTGCCGGACATGTGGCAGCGCCTCAACCCTCCCGATGTGCTGATTTACCTGGATGTCACCCTGGAGACGTCACGGCAGCGGGGCCGGACCGGCAGCGGGTGGGACCAGGCCTACCTGGACCTGCAACACGAGCGACTGAGCCACGCGCGCGAGCACTGCGATTTCTATTTGCCTACCGATGGATTGACTGAAGACCAGGTGTTGGAGAAAACCCTGGTCTTTTTGCAGGCGTGGGAATGAGCCATTCGTTCGGTCGTTGTCGGGGACGGGATGCTGGGTTCTCCCCCCAGGTCGTCACCCCCGCCTGCACGGGAACGACGGCGGGGACGGGCGAGGCATTCCCACGCCATCCGGACCCCGGCAGCGCTGTGCACCCGGTTGTAGGCGGTTGTAGTGCGAAGCCCCTCACCGGGAATGCCGTCGCCCCTACAAGATTCCGTGCACACTGTAGGGGAGAGGCATCGCCGATAACCGAATTCGTCCCCGCACGCCATGCCGTCTGCCGCATTCACCGCCACCCTGCACGCGGTTGCCAGCGATGCCTCGCCCACTCCGGGGCCTCGATGGTCGGGGCGGGCAAATGAGCATCAGTGATGTCGTAGGACCCGCGTCATTCGTGGCCTGGCGATCCTTCCGACGGGCAGAGCCCATGAGCCCCCGCTTCCGCGGGGACGACGGTGCATTTTGCAGCCCTGCACGAATTCCCACCAACTGGTATACACCACGGATGAAATGACCAACCTGGCAACCGTCGTGATCCAGCAAGCGGGATTACTCCTCGACCGGAACCGGCACCGTGTTCACAATTTCCACGACCACCTCTTCGGGACTGCGTCCCCGCAGCCGGGTTTGGGGGCTGATCATGATCCGGTGGGTCAGCACCGCCGGGGCCAGGGCCTTGACGTCGTCGGGAATGACAAAGCGGCGCCCGCGGAGGGCCGCCAGGGCCTGGGCCGTGCGATACAGGGCCAGCGTGCCGCGGGGGCTGACGCCCAATTCCACGGCATCGTGCTCGCGGGTGGCCCTCACCACGCGGACCAGGTATTCGCGCACCGATTCCTCGACGAGCACCGTCTTGACCTCCTCCTGCATGGCCAGCAGCGCATCGGGCTCGATGACCGGCTCCAACGTCTCCAGGGGATCCGACCGCTCGTAGCGGACCAGGAGCGCATTCTCATCGACCTCGGTGGGGTAGCCCAGGGCGATCTTGAGCAGGAAGCGATCCACCTGCGCCTCGGGCAGAGGAAAGGTACCCTCCAGCTCGATGGGGTTCTGGGTGGCGAGGACCATAAAGGGCCGGGGCAGGGGCAGGGTTTCCACGTCGACCGTCACCTGTCGCTCTTGCATGGCCTCCAATAGGGCGCTCTGGGTGCGGGGCGTGGCCCGGTTGATCTCGTCGGCCAGCACGATCTGCGACAGGATGGGGCCCGCTCGGAACTGGAACTCTTGCGATTTCTGGTTATAGTAATAGATGCCGGTCACGTCTCCGGGCAGCAGGTCGGGCGTGAACTGGATGCGCTTG
>CAYVLO010000230.1:0-5558 GCA_964452125.1 uncultured Anaerolineaceae bacterium
TGTCCCGATGCCGTCGCCCCTACACGTCCGTCCCGAATGCGCATTGTAGGGGCGAGGTATGCCTCGCCCAGACCGATGGGCCCCCTGTTTTTGCGCGAGGGTACTCGCGGGGGGGGGTGACGACCAGGGCGCGGCGCTAGCGCCCCCAGGACAGAACCCGCTCGCTGGAAAAATCGTACTGCAATCCCAACGAGTCGAGTTGGTTGCCAAACAGCGAACGCTGTCCCGAGCCGTCCGGTTGCATAACATAAAAACGCCACGGTCCTTCCCGATTCGAGAGGAAGGCAAGGTGCTGCCCATCGGGCGCCCAGGCCGGCGCCACGCTGTGGCGCGGCTCGCCGCCTTGAGAGTAGGTCTCGGTTAGTTGGGTGCGGCCCGACCCGTCGGCGTTCATGATCAGGATCTCCCAGCGGTCGTGCACGCGCCCCGTGAACGCGATCCGAGACCCATCGGGCGAGTAGGCGGGCGAGGTGTCCCAACCGCTACTGCTGGCAAATCGACCCGATACCGGTTCGTCCGTGCCTACGTCGAGCCAGGCCAACCCTTGCTCGTCGTGGTAGACGATGCGCCGGCCATCGGGCGACCAGGCGGGCGCCAGGCTAATTTCGGCGCTGGGCGGTTCGATCAGGGCGCCATCGGCCACGCGCACAATGCCCAGCCTCCAGTGGGGCTTGGCCGGCAGGGTAAAGCACCATTTCCAGAAACACCGCTCCACCTCTTCCATCCGCCCGCCGATCTGCCGGGTAAAGACGATCTGGGCGCCGTCGGGCGACCAGGCCGGGTTGCGCGTTTGGCCCCAATCGAACAGCCGCCGCTCACTGCCGTCCAGGCCCACGATCCAGATTCCCCGCGGATCGCGCCAGCGCGAGAGGGCAATCTGGGCGCCATCGGGCGACCACACCGGATCGATCCCGTCGGTCAGGCGTTTCAGCCCGCTGCCATCGGCCTCGATCCGATAGATGTCGCCCCCGCTGCGAACCTGAAAGACCAGTGTGCCCGCCAGCGGCGCCGCGGTGGGCTTGGGAGCCGGCCCGCCGCCCGCAGCAGCGGGGCGCGTCGGGCTCGGCGCGGGCGCCTGGAGTTCGCCCAGGGACAGCTCGTCGATCAGCCACAGCCCCCGTTGAATCTCGAGGGCCAGGGTGGCGAGTTGGGTGCTGGGGCCGCTGCCCGTGGCGCTGTCCCAGCGAAGGATCGCTTGCCCTTCAAAGCGAGTGTCTGCGGTCCGCTGCAAGTCCAGAAGTTCGGCGCTGGCAAGCGCCCGTTCAGCCGTGGCGAATTCGGAAAGGACTTGGGCCGGTGGGCCTTGCTTGGCCTCGTCGGTCAGGAAAAGGCTCGCCGCGCTGTCGATCTCTCCCTTGACCAGCCGGCTCAGAAACCCTTCCACCGTGCGCCGGGCCAGGCTTTCGTCCAGCGCGATCAGGTCTACAGTGGGGATGGGGGCCAGGGCCTCGGCGGCAGGGGCCGGGGGCCCCTCGACGGGTGTGGGCTCGGGGGCGCTCCGCGTCGGCAAGGGGGCGGGCGTCGCCGTCTCGCGCAGGGCAATGGGCGTGGCGGTGGGTCCCATTGCGGGCGAAGAGGCGCAGGCGCTCACGCCCAGGATCAAAACGGCCAAAATCAAGAGGGTGTGGAATCCACGCATGGCAGACCTCAAGGCTTATTCATAGCGGAGGGCGTCGATGGGGTTCAGGTTGGCCGCCCGGCTGGCCGGGTAGATGCCAAAGAACAGGCCGACCATCGCCGAAATCCCCGTCGACAACAGGACGATGTCGAGGGTTACCGCCGTGGTGAGCTGCTCGGCCAATTGAGCCAGGATCTGCGAGGCGGTGACGCCAAAAGCCACTCCCACCAGCCCGCCAATCAACGACAGGAGCATGGCTTCCATCAGGAATTGCAGGCGGATGTCCCGCTTTTTGGCGCCCACGGCCTTGCGGATGCCGATCTCGCGGGTTCGCTCCGTGACCGACACCAACATGATGTTCATGATGCCGATGCCGCCCACCAGGAGCGAGATGCCAGCGATGACGCCGAGGTAAAAGGTCAGCAGACCTGTGACATCGCCGAAAATCGAAACCACGTCGGTCTGTTTGATGATGCTGAAATCATCGTCGTCGCGAAAAGAGATCTGGCGACGCTGGCGCAACACCTCGGTAACCTGGTCAGAGGCCGCATCCATCAGCGATTCGTCGGCCACCTGGACATAGATGGTCGATAGCAGGGCCTCGCCCTTGCGATTCTTCCAATAGGGATAGAGGCGCGTCTGGGCGGTTTCCAGGGGCACATAAATGGTGCTGTCTCCACCCCCAAAGGAGGACCCGCCCTTTTCCTCCAGAATGCCGATCACGCGGAAGGCGATGCGGTTGATCTTGATGGTCTGGCCGATGGCATAGGCGCCCTCGTCGAACAACCGGCTGTAGGCAAGGCTGCCCAACACGGCCACCCGCGACCGGGCATTGTTGTCGCTTTCGCTGATAAAAGAGCCCTCGCTGAGTTCGAGGCTGCGCAAGGGGAGGTATTCGGGGGTGACGCCGCTGATGCTGGTGTTGATGTCGTACTTGCCGGCGGTCACATTGGCCGAGCTGGATAGCTCGGGCGCCAACCCGCTGACGTCCGGTACCAGGAACGGATCGGCCAGGGCCTGATAATCGCCCATGGTGAGTTCCGCCTGACCCGAGGACGATCCGCCGCCGATGGTGCCGGGGAACACGAACAACAGGTTCGACCCCAGTCCTTGGAAAGACTGCTGGACGAATTGCTCGACGCCCTTGCCGACCGACATCAGGGCGATCACGGCCCCCACGCCGATGATGATGCCCAGCATGGTCAGGATGGTCCGCATCTTGTTGGCCAGCAGGGCCCGAAGGGCAATGCGCGCACTTTCGGTGATAGTCACGATGGATCTCCTACCCGTGCTGGAGGATGTCGGCTTCCACCAAGCCGTCGCGGATCTGTATCACGCGCCGGGTCTGCTTGGCGATGTCCGAATCGTGGGTGACAAACACCACGGTGATGCCCCGCTCGCTGTTGAGCTGGCGAAAGATGGCCATGATTTCCTTCCCCGACTTGGTGTCCAGGTTGCCGGTGGGCTCGTCGGCGAGGATCAGCGAAGGCTCCGAGACCAGAGCGCGGGCAATGGCCACCCGCTGCTGTTGGCCGCCCGACAACTCGCTGGGCCGGTGATTCAGGCGGTCGCCCAGTCCCACCGCTTCCAGGGCCGCTTTGGATCGGTCGCGTCGTTCGCGGATGCTCATACCGCCATAGATCAGCGGCAGGGTCACGTTCTGGAAGGCGGTGGTGCGGGGCAGCAGGTTAAAGGTCTGAAAGACAAAGCCGATCTTGCGATTGCGGATCTCGGCGAGTTGGTTGTCGTCCAGCCTGCCGACGTCGGTGCCGTCCAGCCAGTATTGGCCCGACGTCGGTTGATCCAGGCAGCCGATGACGTTCATCAGCGTGGATTTTCCCGACCCTGAAGGCCCGATGATGGCCACAAGTTCGCCCGCTTCGATCTGAAGCGAGACGCCCCGCAGAGCGTGTACCTCCACGTTGCCCATTTGATAGGTTTTGGTGATGTCCTCGATCTTGATGACCGGTTCGCTCATCGTTTGTCTGTCTCGCGTGAGATCACGTCTGTCGGATGCGATCGCGCCTACTGCTGAGGCGGTCCGCTCATGAATAGCCGCTGCAGCGCTTCCCGGCTGCTCTCCTGGACGAGAACGATAGAATCGCCCTCTTCCAGCCCGGCCAGTACCTCGCTCATGCTCTCGTCGCGCAGTCCGAGCTGAATCTCGGTGGCGCGGATTTCCTGGCCCACCAGTCTGTCGACGTAGGTCTTGCCGTTGGTCCGGTCCATGCGGACAAAGCGGTTGGGTACCAGCAAGATCTCTTCCCGTTCTTCGGTGACGATATCCACGTTGGCCGTCATGCCGGCGCGCAGGGGAGCCTCGGTTGGTTCGAGCTGGATGGTGGCCTTGAAGGTGACCACACCGGCGTCCATCTGCGAGACGTCGGCGATAGAGTCGACGGTGCCGTTCAGGGTCGCTGTCGCCAAAGCGTCGAGGGTGATCCACACCGGCTGCCCGACGGCCACTCGGCCGATGTCGATCTCGTCCACCATCACGTCCACGTGGAACTCGGACAGGTCGGTGAGGACAAACGCGGGCTGTCCGCCAGCCAATTCCCCTTCCTTGATGCCCACCAACGTGATCGTCCCGTTGTGGGGCGCGGTGAGTACCGCGCTGGACACGTTCTCCTCGGCCTGCTCGTAGGACAGCTGGGCTTGATCCAACGCCAGTTGGGCCTGTTGCACTGCGAGCTGAGAGACGAGAAGATCTTCGTCGGCAATCCCCGCTCGCAGGCGCTCCAGGTTCGACTGGGCCTGGGCAATGGTCGATTGGGCGGCCGCGATGTCGGCCTCGGTGGGCTCGCGCAGGGTGAGTTCGAAATTGGCCTGGGCGACTTCGTAGGCGATAGTCGCCTGTTCCAGTTGGAGCGATTGGGGCAGCATCGCCACGTTGGGCCGGTCGGCCACCTGATTGTAGGCCGCTTGGGCCTGTTCGAGGCTGGCCTGGGCCTGGTCCAGGTTGGCCCGGGCCACGCGGATTTCATCCTCGCTGGGGCCGGCCAACAGCCGGGCATAGGCGGCCTTGGCGCTGCGAAGGGCGGCCTCGGCGGCCTCGATCTCATAGTTCGCCGTGGTGCGCTGAGCGCGGAGCAACTGGGCCTGGGCCGAAGCCAGGCTGACTTTGGCCTGTTCGACCGAAAAAGCGGCCTGGGCGCGGGCGTACTCCAGGTCGGTCGTCTCGAGCTGGGCCAACACCTCGCCCGCCGAGACGGCCTGACCCTCTTGAACCAGCACCTGCGCGACGCGCCCCGCGCCCTTGAAACTCAAGGTGGTCTGGGCTTTGGGCAGGATGGCGCCTGTGGTATTCACCATCGACGTCAGGGTGCCCAATTGGGCCACAGTTTCCTCATACTCCACCTCGGGCTCCTGAGCCGGGGGCCCATAGGTCTGATAGGCCCAGAAACCGGCTGCGCCCAGAGTGATAAGGATGAGTAGGATGATCAATGTTTTTTTCATACACCGTTCTCCCGTGCTGTGGTGCTTTGGCGGAGGGACCCGTCCCAAGGTGCGCCAGAAGCTATCCGAAACGAACATTCCATGCGTCTTTTGCCGGCGCCTGGCGGGACCCTGCGATCTCGCGGATGCACGTTGACGGCCAATGGTATCACAGGCGGTATCCCTTGTCAAGAAAATTGGTGGTTTTGGTCAAGACGGGTGCATTCCAGATTCGTCCGCGAGTTCGTCCAACCCCTTGGGTGTCTAACAACCATTCCTTTGGAGTGCGGCAGCTTGCTGCCGCAAAAATCCGCGCAAGCAAACGTCTTGCCAAGGCAGGCGCGCACTCCAAAACGCCGAAACGCTCAATCCTGCGCTTCTGTCGAGCCTCTGCGCCCCGTCTCGGAGCGCGACTTTTGGTCATGGCGCCCAAGGGTCCACGTCTCTCCGAGCAGCCTGTCGGAGAGAAAACCACCGAGGCAAAACACCGTCTGTTCTGTCATTC